>JAFTRF010000320.1 GCA_017462405.1 Clostridia bacterium
CACCTGTCCGCCGGAATTTCCGGTGTGTGTATGCGGGCGGACACCCCGCGCCAGACTGATCAACCGGAAGCCCATTGAGGCATCGCCGGAAGAACTGGCCGAAAATCCGAGAAGCCGGAGCGCGAAACTCCGGGTGTGTGAAAAAATCAGACTTACAACAGAGGGTGACATAAAATGAGCAATGCAGCATATGAATTCGACCGTTTTGGCGGTGTAAATGAAGGCGCAAAGAACAATGTGGTCCAGATGCCGGAGCATTCGGGCCGGGCCAGAAATCACGGTAAAATTACGGCGAAAAGTGTCGTGAAATGGACGGCAACGTTTTCGGCGGCGATGGTATTGTTCGGTTCCGTGCTGTTCAATCAGCTGCAGCTGAATGAACTGAACAACAACATCCGGACCACGACGACACAGCTGGAGCGCTCCCGCAGTGAATACATCCAGCTCGAAATGGCCGCCGCTTCCCGCCTGACGCTGGAAGAAGTGGAGCGTTACGCAGTGGATGTGCTGGGTATGCAGAAGATGCAGAACAATCAGCTGCTGTACATCCGTACCAATGAGGACGACAAGATTATCGCTTACGATGACAGCGCGGATGGCGTATGGGGCAAAATCCAGAGCTGGTTTTCCGAACTGTTTTCCTGATGTCATATCCGGAAGAACGGCGGAATAAAATAAAACGAAGTCTGAGGGTACGCCCCGAAATCGTATGGAAAAAAGGGAGTTGAGAGCGGATCTTGACTCCTTTTACTTGTTTTTATGGATGTGTCTGTGCTATAATGAATGCAGCGACGCATACCGACAGAAAGGAATGCATTTATGAAGAAAAAAAGAATCCGTAAAGTATACAAGGGTCCGCTGGGCAAAGTGCAGCGGCTGTACGGAAGAATACTGGCATGGTGGTCGAATCTGTCAGCCCGGATCTGGACTGCGGGCCTCGTCATTCTTCTTTGCTTTGCCGTTGCAATCGGTCATCTGGCAGATCTGCAGCTGGTGCGTGGCGAGGAGCTGCGGCAGAAAGCCATCAATCAGCAGATGCGCGATACCGTGATCGACGCCGCCCGCGGCACCATTTACGATGCCAACGGCGAAGTGCTGGCGCAGAGTGCGACGGTGTGGAACGTATACATTTCACCCAATGACATCCGCGGCAACGAAGAAAATAAAGAAAAAAAGCGTCGGACCATCGCCAAGGGACTGGCGGAGATCCTGGATATGGACGAAGATGAGATCTACGAAAAGACGCTGAAAAAAAGCTACCAGATTTACATCAAGCGCCGGGTAGAGAGTGACATCCGGGCGGAGATCCTCGCTTTTGAAAATGCAAATCCCAGTGTGGCCAATGCCATCGGTCTGGAGGAAACAACGCGCCGTTATTACCCCAACGGAGAACTGGCGGCAACGGTGCTGGGCTTTACCGGAAACGACGGTCAGGGTCTGGCCGGTCTGGAGTCCTACTATGATGACACGCTGACCGGTATCCCCGGTCGTGTGCTGACCCTCAAAAATGCAGTGGGTACCGAAATGGACTTCGAGTACGAGCAGCGCGTGGAGGCACAGAACGGCAACAGTCTGGTACTGGGCCTCGATAAGGTCATTCAGGGGTATCTGGAAAAGCATCTGGACCGCGCCATTGAAGATTACGATGCCAAGCGGGCCGTCGGTATCGTGATGAATGTCAATACGTTTGAGATCCTGGGCATGGCAACCCGTCATGCGTTTGATCCCAACGATCCGTTCACCATTTCCGATGAAGCGACGGCAGCGGCCATTGCTGCATTGCCCAAGGAACAGCAGGCGGCGGCCATCTCGGCGGCGCAGAGCCTGCAGTGGCGTAATACCGCCATCAACGACACCTACGAGCCCGGTTCCGTTTTCAAGGCAGTTACTGCGGCGGCGGCACTGGACGAAGGCGCCGTGAATATGACACAGATTTTCAAATGCCCCGGCTATTTCTATGTGGGCGGATGGCGCTACAAGTGCTTCAATTATGCGGTGCATGGCCCGCAGAATGTAGCAAAATCGCTGCAGAATTCCTGCAACATCGCCTTTATTCAGATCGGTCAGGCGCTGGGCGCGTCGGACTTCAGCCGTTACTACAGCGCATTCGGTCTGACGGAGCGCACCGGTATTGACCTGCCCGGTGAGGTGAAGACCACTGCCGGCGTACACTACCACTCCGCAAGCAGCATGGGCGCGGCGGAACTGGCCAGCTCCTCGTTTGGTCAGTCTCAGAAGGTGACGGCGCTGCAGATGATTACGGCCATGGCAACGGTCGTCAACGGCGGTTATCTGGGTACCCCCCATCTGGTAAAGCAGATTCTGGATGCCAACGGCAACATCGTGTCCACGGTGGATGCCGGAATCCGCCGTCAGGCCATCTCGAAGGAAACCTCCGAGCAGATGGCGCTGGCACTTGAATCCGTGGTTACGACGGGCGGTGGTAAAAATGCCGCCATTGCCGGTTACCGCATCGGCGGTAAGACCGGTACGGCAGAAAAGCTGGATACCGACGACAAATCTGCACAGGTGGTATCGTTCTGTGGTTTTGCACCGGTTGATGATCCGGAGGTAGCCTGCATCGTAGTCATTGACGAACCCCGTGAGGGACTGTCCGGCAGTATGGCGGCAGCACCGCTGTTCCGCTCCATTATGGAAGAAGTTCTGCCTTATATGGGCGTGGAGCGTACCGGCGAGACCAACAATGCGCTGAAGGAAGTTTCCGTACCGAATGTCATTGGCAGCACGGTGAAAGATGCCAAAGAAAAAATCACCGGCATGGACCTGAAGGTCAAGGTGCTGGGCGACGGCGACAAGGTGCTGACGCAGTTCCCTGCGCCGGAGACATTGTTGAACGAGGGCGGCTATGCATATCTGTTTACCGACGAAGCCAGCCGCGAAGAGCTGCAGACGGTGCCGGATTTCACCGGAATGACGTTGAAGCAAGCCAACAAAAAGGCCGCCGAGATCGGGCTGAATATCCGGTTGTACGGAAATTCCACCGGATCCGGAGCCAAGGTTGTCAAACAATCCATCGAAGCAAACTCGAAGGTCACACCGGGTACCATCGTGACCCTGACCTTCCTGGTCGAAACCGCGGACTGATTCCGCTGAATTTCTTCTGCCACGCAGAAGCCTGAGGAGTATGATGCCAGATCATGCAGCTTTCCGTCCTGCTTCAGGATGTGAAAACGCAGGAAGTACCGGCACAGGATGTGGAAATCCGGACAGTCACCGATTGTGCCCGGCAGGTGCAGCCGGGGGATGCATTCATATGCATTCCCGGTATCCGGCAGGATGGACATGATTTTGCACCGCAGGCATTCCGGCAGGGGGCATCGGTGCTGATCGTACAGCGCAGGCTGCCCGTCCCATTGCCGCAGGTGGTGGTGGACGATCCCCGGAATGCATATGCCCGGATGTGCGGGAACTGGTGCGGTAATCCAGCCCGGCAGCTGAAGCTGACGGCCATCACCGGCACCAACGGCAAAACCACGACGGCATGGATGCTGCATCATATTCTGGTATCCTGCGGATACCGGACGGGACGTCTCGGAACCATTCCCGATTCCGGGTGTGATTCACTGAGCCGGGTGCATTACACCACGCCGGATCCACCGGAACTGCACCGGACCCTGCGGACGATGGTGCAGCAGGGTATGACGCATGCGGTCATGGAGGCCTCTTCACAGGCACTCGAACAGCAGCGGCTGGCGGGCGTGTGGTTTACCTGCGGTGTGTTCACCAATCTGAGCCCGGAGCATCTGGATGCCCACGGCGACATGGAGCATTATTACCGGTGCAAGCGCCGGTTATTCGATCAATGCGGCAGCGCAGTCATCTGCACCGATACGGCATGGGGGATGCGGCTGGCCGGAGAAATGGACATTCCGGTCGCGACGGTATCGCTTGACGCTTCGGCAGACTATACGGCATCGGATGTGCGGCAGACTGCGCGGGAAACGAAATTCCGGATGGGCCCATACGAGGTATGCCTGCCGCTGACCGGCCGGTATAATCTGAGCAATGCCCTGTGTGCCATCGCGGCGGCGGAACAATGCGGCATACCGGTGGCCGAAGCGGCGCCAAGTCTGGCATCGCTGCCGGTGATTCCGGGACGCATGGAGCGCCTGAAGCTGGACACCCCGTTCGAAGTTTTCATTGATTATGCACATACCCCGGAAGCGCTGAAACAGGTGCTGACGGCACTGCGTCCGGTGTGCGCCGGACGGCTGACGGTGGTATTTGGCTGCGGCGGGGACCGCGACCGGCGCAAACGACCGGAGATGGGGCGGATCGCTGCGGCGCTGGCCGACGGCGTGGTGCTGACCGACGATAATCCGCGGTCGGAAGATCCGGAACGCATCCGGTCAGAGATTGCGGCGGGGATGCCCGATGTATGTGTCCGGATGATTCCGGACCGGGCACAGGCCATTACAGCAGCGGTTACAGAAGCCCGGCCGGGTGATGTGGTGCTGATTGCGGGTAAGGGGCATGAACAATATCAGATTTTCAGCAACGGCGTCCGTCCGTTGAATGAATATCGCATTGCGGCCGAAGCGGCGGCGATGTGGAAAAAAGGAAAGGAATGATGAACATGGAACCGATCAAGCTGAAAAATATTGCAGAAGCCGTCGGTGTTCAAAATGACTCGGAACGGGAGGTCCTGCGCATCAGCACAGATACCCGGACCATCATTCCCCAAAGTGTGTTTCTCGCACTGAAGGGCGAGCGTTTTGACGGGCATCGGTTTGTGCAGCAGGCGGCAGACGCCGGTGCAGAAGCACTGATCGTGGAGCAGCCGGTGACGGTAAAGCAGGATATTCCGGTGTTTCTGGTCAAGAGCACCAGAGGCGCACTGCTTCAGATTGCCCGGTACTACCGGATGCAGTTTGACATTCCGGTCATCGGCGTGACCGGCAGTGTGGGCAAGACAACCACGAAGGAAATGATCGTGGCGGCCATTTCCCCCAAGTATCACACGCTGAAGACGGAAGGCAATCTCAATAATCAGATCGGTCTTCCGCAGACCTTGCTTCGGATGGACCGTACCACCGAAGCGGCCGTGGTGGAACTGGGCATGGACGATTTCGGCCAGATTCACAATATGTCCATGTCGGCGGTTCCTTCGGTTTCCGTCATCACCAACATCGGTCACTGCCACATTCAGACGCTGGGGTCGCAGGAGGGTATCCTGAAAGCCAAGCTGGAAATCGTGGACGGCATGGAGGAAACGTCACCGGTCATTCTCAACGGCGACGACCCGCTGCTGGCCAAGGCTGCACCGGGACTGAAAAATGCGGTGCTGCTGTACGGTATTGACAATCCGGAATGTGACGTCCGGGCGGAAAACATCCGCGAAACGGAGTCCGGGCTGCATTTTGATGTTGTCGTACCTTCGATGGACTTGCGTACTGCGGTACATGTGCCGGCATATGGCCGCCATCACGTGCTGGATGCTCTGTCGGCCTTTGCGGTCGGCATGCTGCTGCAGGTAGCACCGGAGCAGATGGCGGAGGGCCTGTCGCAGTATCGTCCTACCGGTATGCGTCAGCATATTGTGCCGGCGTCCGGCATTCGTGTAGTAGAGGATTGCTACAATGCCAGCCCGGATTCGGTCTGTGCAACGCTGCAGGCGCTGACGACGATGGGCACCGGCCGCAAGATTGCGGTACTGGGCGATATGCTGGAGCTGGGTGGCTACACCGAGGAAGGACATCGGCGCTGCGGTGCCAAGGCAGCAGAACTGAAGCTGGAACTGGTGGCTGTAGGTGAATCCAGCCGTTTTACGGCGGAGGAAGCCCGGAAGCACGGCGGCAGTGTACAGTGGTTTGCTACCAAGGAAGAAGCGGCCGCACCTCTGCTGGCAATGCTGAAGACGGGGGATACGGTGCTGTTCAAGGGCAGCCACGGTGTACACATGGAAGAACTCATTGAGCGCGTTTACACGGTCTGGGCAAAGGATGTCCCGTAAACCTACAAAACCGACGAACAAGAGGAAGGAAGAATTTTACAATGAGCGGAATTATTGCGGCAGCTGCGGCAATCGCAGCTTTTATCGTAACGGTAATCGCAGGTAAATGGGCCATCCCGTTCCTGCACAAGCTGAAATATGGCCAGACCATTCTGGACATCGGCCCGTCCTGGCACAAAAAGAAACAGGGCACCCCCACGATGGGCGGTATCATGTTCATAATCGGCATTGTCGGTGCAATACTAATTGCAGTGCCGGTATATTACACCCTGACTTCCGCGAACAGCGGCATCTGGGGCGAAAACCTGCTGCAGAAGGTGCGGCTGTTCGGTGGTCTGATCATGGCGCTGTGCTTTGGTGCCATTGGTTTCTGGGACGACTACATCAAGGTGGTCAAGAAGCGCAATCTGGGCCTGACCGCCAAGCAGAAGATGGGTCTGATGCTGCTGGTAAGCTGTCTGTATCTGGCTTCGCTGTATCTGGCCGGTGAGCGCGGTACCACGCAGATTCCTTTCATCGGTACGGTCAATCTGGGCTTCGGCTATTGGCTGATCGCGCTGTTTGTGATTCTGGGTACCGTGAACTCTGTGAACCTGACGGATGGCATCGACGGTCTGGCCGGTTCCGTAACCATGCTGGCATCCATGTTCTTTATGCTGATTGCAACCCTCCTGCATTTCTATGGCTTCAGCATTTTTGCTGCTGCAGTAGCAGGCGGTTGCGCAGGCTTCCTGGTGTACAATTTCCATCCGGCACGGGTGTTTATGGGCGATACCGGCTCGCTGTTCCTGGGCGGCATGGTCGTGGCAATGGGCTTTGGTCTGGGTTATCCGATTCTGATCCTGCCCATCGGCTTCATCTACTTCATGGAGGCCATGTCCGATATCATCCAGATCGGTTACTTCAAGCTGACCCGCCGCCTCACCGGTGAAGGTAAGCGTGTGTTCAAAATGGCACCCATCCACCATCACTTTGAGATGTGTGGCTGGAACGAAGTCAAGGTCGTTATCGTGTTCAGCCTGATTACCATCATCGGCGGCTCGATCGCCGTACTCAGTGTACTGCTGGGTTAATCATGACGTTACAACAATTTATTCCGGAAAGGAGACGGCCCCATGGCACAAAGCGCTACCCGGCCGAATGGCCGGCGGAGACCGGCAAAAAAAAATAAAACTCAGATGTTCTCGATTCGTGCGGGTATAGATATGCCGTTTCTGTTCCTCGTACTGACGATCCTGACCATCGGTCTGATTATGCTGTTTTCGTCCAGCTATGCTTATGCACTGGCCAACGAAGGCAACAGCTTCCATTACGTAGGACGACAGATGATCTGGGCCATCGCTGGCACTGCAATCATGCTGCTGGTGTCCTTCTTTGACTATCACAAACTGCGGAAAGCAACGGTCTGGATACTGCTGCTTTCCTATATCCTGCTGGTGGTGGTGCTGATTACGCCCACCCGCAGTACGGCGCACCGCTGGCTGTATTTTCCCGGTGGTTCGTTCCAGCCCTCGGAACTGACGAAATTTGCCATTGTGCTGACGTTCGCGCATTTTATGACGCGTTATCAGAAGCAGATGGGAAGCTTCAAAACCGGTATCATACCGTATGCAATTATCGCAGCTACGACCGGACTTCTGCTGCTCAAGGAGCCGCATTTGTCCTGCACCATGATCGTGATGGCGCTGACGATGGTGATGCTGTTGATCGGCGGCGTGCAGATGCGCTGGATTCTGATGGCTGCAGCTTTTTTGGGAGTCGTCCTGTTTGTGATTCTGGGTACGGATCTGATCCCGTATGCCGGAGCCCGTGTGGGTGTATGGAAAGACCCCTTTGGTTATCCCGATGCGGATGCTTCGCATCAGACCCGTCAATCCCTGTATGCCATCGGTTCCGGCGGCCTGTTCGGTCTGGGTCTGGGCAATTCCCGGCAGAAGTACCTGTATCTGCCGGAGCCGCAGAACGACTTTATCTTTGCCGTTGTGTGTGAGGAACTGGGTCTGGTGGGAGCGCTGCTGATCATCCTGCTGTTTTGCGCGCTGGTATGGCGCGGCATTACCATCGCCCGTCGTGCAGAGGACCGTTTCGGTGCCATGCTGGCGACCGGCCTGACGGCGCAGGTGGGCATACAGGCATTTCTGAACATCGCCGTGGTATCCAGCCTGATTCCCAATACCGGCATCAGCCTTCCCTTCTTCAGTTACGGCGGCACCTCTCTGGTGATGCTGATGGCGGAAATGGGATTGGTGCTGTCGATTTCCCGCAATGCCCGGATGGATAAAGCCTGATATTTACACAAGGAGGAGTCAATGATGCGCATTTTGTTTACCGGCGGCGGTACCGCCGGGCACATCAACCCGGCACTGGCCGTTGCAGGCCACGCCCGTGACCACGAAAAGAATATTGAGATTCTGTTTATCGGATCCAAGGGCGGTATGGAGGAACGGCTGGTTCCGCAAGCCGGCTTTGAGTTGAAAACGGTGCCGGTTTCCGGTTTCCGCCGCAAGCTCAATATGGAAGGCATCAAGCACAACCTGAAAGCGATCCGGCAGGTGTTTGAAGCCAGCAAAGCCTCGGAAAAAATCCTCCGTGAATTCAAACCAGATATTTGTGTGGGCACCGGCGGCTATGTGTGCGGCCCCATCTTGCGGAAAGCCAAGAAAATGGGTATTCCGGTGGTGGTGCATGAAGCCAATGCTTTCCCCGGTGTGACCATCAAAATGCTGTGCCGCTATGCAGACAAGATCTTGCTGGCGGTACCCGATGCTGAAGCCAAGTTGGGCGGAAATTACCACGACAAGGTAGTCATTACCGGAAATCCGGTGCGCAGTGAGATGCTGCGTGCGGACAAAGCGGCGGCCCGGAAAAAGCTGGGGTTGGACGAACGTCCGGTAGTGCTCTCTTACGGCGGAAGCCTCGGTGCCGAGCAGGTGAACCGTGCGGTGGCCGAACTGATTGCCCGTACGGCCAAAACGGATGCCGTGCAGCATATCCATGCCTATGGCCAATATGGCAAGTGGTTCCCGTCGCTGCTGGAGGAAAAGGGTGTGAAGCTGGCAGAACACCCCAATCTGGACATCCGGGAGTACATCAACAACATGCCCGATTGTGCGGCGGCGGCCGATCTGATGATCTGCCGTGCCGGTGCAATGTCGCTGACGGAACTGCAGGTGCTGGCCAAGCCGGCCATTCTCATCCCGTCGCCCAATGTAGCTGAAAATCATCAGTATTACAATGCGCTGGCGTTGTCTTCCCGCGGTGCGGCGTGGCTCATTGAAGAAAAAGACCTGACCGGCGAAAAACTCAGCGAGCTGGCGGAAAGCCTGCTGGCCGATCCGGAAAAACTGAAGCAATGCAGCATCAATGCCGGCAAAATGGCCATTGTCGATGCCAACGAACGCATCTGGCGTGAGGTCAAAGCCGTATTGGCGGCACAAAAGAAATAAACTGAACCATTTTTCCACGGAATGCATACGATAAGGTATCGAAATGCCGTGTATTCCGGCGGAAGGATGGAGAGGTATGTCGAAACTGATTGTCAACGGCGGCAAACGTCTGTGTGGCTCCCTGCGGGTGCGGGGAGCCAAAAACAGCGTGCTACCGATTTTGGCATCTTCATATCTGACACAGGGGGAAAGCGTTTTGCGCAACTGTCCCGACCTGACCGATGTCCGGGTGGCCTGCCGCATTCTGCGGATGCTTGGCTGCCGGGTCCGTCGCGCGGAGGATGCCATAGCCGTGGTGCCGGACGGGGCCGCCGGCACATTTGTTCCGGCGGCGCATATGTGCGAAATGCGTTCCTCCATTATTTTTCTTGGAGCAATGCTGGCACGTACCGGGCAGGCTTGCTTGTCAATGCCCGGCGGCTGCGATCTGGGCCCCAGACCCATTGACCTGCATCTGATGGCACTGCGCAGGTTGGGCGCTGTCATCCGGGAGGAGCAGGGGTGTCTGCGCTGTACCGCACCGGATGGACTGCGCGGCGCGCTCATTTGCTTTCCTTCAGTCAGTGTGGGCGCAACGGAAAATGCGCTGATTGCCGCAGTTACGGCGCGGGGCTGTACCCGCATCCGCAACGCAGCCTGCGAGCCGGAAATTGTCGATCTGGCAGCGTATCTGCAAAAATGTGGCGCGCATATTTACGGCGCAGGAACCTCCGAATTGTATGTGGAGGGGACGGCACGTCTGCACGGCGCGGAACATACCATTTTGCCCGACCGCATCGAGACAGCGACGTATCTGACGGCGGCCGCGGTGACGGGCGGTGCAGTGACGCTGTGCCGGACTGATGACCGCCTGCTTCGTCCGGTACTGTATTGTCTGCAGCGGGCGGGATGCGGGATCCGGTGTGAAGAAGGCCGGATCTCGTTGGAGGCGCCGCAGCGGCTGCAGGCCATGGGCAGCATTTTCACGGCACCGCATCCCGGCTTTCCGACCGATGCTCAAGCCGTGCTGATGGCGGCGGCGGCCGGGGCAGCGGGGGAAACTCGCTTTACGGAAACGGTATTCCCGCGCCGTTTCCGTCATGTGGCACCGCTGTGTGCCATGGGCGCGCGTATTACGGTGCAGCACAGCGAAGCTGTTGTGCAGGGCGTACCACAGCTGCATGGCGCATCGGTGCGTGCCACCGATCTGCGCGGCGGCGCCGCGTTGGTGATTGCCGGGCTGGCGGCACAGGGAACTACGGAAATCTCCGATGTATGTTACATCGACCGGGGATACGAACACATTGAAACCGCACTGGCGCAGCTGGGGGCGGAAATCACACGGAAAGAGGCTGCATCCGCCGGAATGTGCTGACGGGGCGGGCCTGTCTGCGGGCAAACCGGCAAGCACCTGCAGGCAAAAAGGAAAGGA
>JAFTRF010000321.1 GCA_017462405.1 Clostridia bacterium
GAAAGTTTAATGTTCTGGTAATCTTTGTCGTTCAACTGAATGAAGGCGTAGCAACCGCCGTTGTTCATATCCATGCAGTTGACGTACTGGATGTCGTTGCCGTTGAAGCGCACGCCCTTGTAGAAGATCTCCGCGATCTTCAGGCGACCCTCGCCGATCGGACGCATCAGCATAATAAAGCCGGAACCGTAGGCGGGATCCTGGCTGCCGTTCGGGATCATGGTGGTGTAGACGTCCTTGGTGTTGTTCGGATAACTGACCGCCGCTTTGTCCGAAAGCTGAAGCGCAATGTAGCTGTCTACGCTGTCCCATTCGTTGTATTCGCAGTCGATCTGATATTGATCCATACTGAACTCGATCTCAAAGCCGTTGTGCAGATTGACCGGGTTGAGATAGGTAATGCCGCATTCGCCAAAACCAGCAGCCTGATAACCCGTCACTTCGACCTTGCCGTCTGCCGTGACCTGCATGGAATTGTACAGCATATTGCCGTCGCCGACAACGTAGTTATGCAGACCCCAGTCTTCCGTAGTGGGAACTGTTGCCTCGATCGGCGTCCAATCGTTATTGAAGGCCTTCACGGTAAACGCCATTTCGGTATTGCCCGCGTTATAGGCAACCAGCTTGGCATAAGCCTGCGAATTGGATTCGAAAATGCCCTTCGGCGTGGTGCCGTTTTCCAGATAGTACATCTGTCCGATGTTGTGTCCCGGATTGACCTCGTTGCGGGAATCCACACGGTTGTCACCGACTCGGCTGTAGGCACCCTTGTTGAATACAATGTCCCAGCCGGGTTCGTTCGTTCTCATGATAAATTCAATGCGGACATCCTCGTAGTTGCCACTGTTGAGGCGGATCTTGCTGTAGGTACCACCGCCAATGCCGACATACGGATTGTTGGCCACCGTCCAGTCGCCGGCGTTGTTGACACCCATGTAGTAGTAGTCCAGTTGCAAAACGCCGTCCCCTTCCGGACGCATCATCAGGAAAAATCCGCGACCCTCCGCCGCGTCATAGGCGCCGGCATTGTCCCAGTGGCGGTATACCGGCGATGCGTTCGCTGCGTTGGTAACAGCCGCCTTGTCCGACAGGAATAAGCCGACCCATTTGTCGGAGGAATTCACATCGTACTTATCGATCGAGAAGTCGATGGAAAATCTGCCCTGTTTCAGATCGATCGGCACCGTGTTGGTTACACCGATGCCCTGACCGTTACCGTTGACCTGATTACCGGAAATGGTGAAGGAACCATCCCCGTTATCGGTCATCGTGCTGACGACCTGAGTACCCTGACCGTCATCAGCTACATAATTATGCGGTTCCCATTCATTGGGAATGTTTTCAGTGCCAGTTTCCGCATGAGAAACCAGACTGATGCCAGCAGTCCGTCCGGTCAGCCGGCCCAGACTTAACACGATGGCGAGAATGCGCTTGAGTTGCTTTTTCATTACGATCTTCCTTTCTCTGAATTGTTATAATACGAAAAGACAATTTCCTCCTGACGGAAGAATTTATCTTCAGTATCCGGGAGTACCACACGTGTGGGGATCGGCTCCGGAAGCCGGATACAGAAGGTGACCTTCCCATCGGCTGCCACCTCACGCCGGACGTGTATCAAACCACGCGGCGTAGCAATACTGCCGCTTATGTTCCCCAGAAAGACATCATGCGGAGCGATCACTACCGACGCAAAGCCCGGGGTATCGGGACGAATTCCCAGCACCACGTGTACCAACTCATACAGCGGCACAGCCGACCAACCATGGCATTCGCTCCGCTGATTGACAAAATCCTCCGGCCAGGTGGTTACATGCTGTTCCAGCAGGCGACGCCATGGCGCCCACTTTTCCGGGAACTCGTCATAGACGCCCGCCAGCTCCAGCGCACGGAACAGGAAAAACTGCATGGAGTAGGAGCATTTCAGCAGATTGCTATCCTGCATACACGCACGCATTAACCGTTTGGCTTCGTCCCCTTCGGCACAACCGCTGAGCACCGCCCACACCTGTGCGTGCTGACTGCATACCAGTTCATTTTTATGCGCGCGGTAATAGCCATGCACCGGATCGTAGATCGACCGCCTGGCGCAATCTGTCAACTGCCGGTATTGCAGCAGATACTGTTTGCACTGCGCATCCATACCGGCAGCGCGGAACAGCTCGACGGCCCGACGTAAAGCATAGGCATACACCAGACTGTAGATATACAGTCGATCATCCTCTCCGGTAAGCGGACAACCGTGATTACCGCGCCAGGCATCGACCCAATCCACAAAACCCCAGTAACCGACATCACCGACCAAGCCATCCGACGGATCGGTACGGGAACCGAAATAATCCAGTATCCGCGTAATAGTGGGCAAATACTGCCGTACCAGCGCCATATCGCGGAAATACTGAAAATGATCGCTCACCAGATCCACAAAGTACAGTGCAAACACCGGAATCAGCTGATCAAATGCGGCAGGTGCGTTACCTGCAATCAGTCCGTCGGGGCGCAAGGTACTGTGAAAATCGTACAGCGCCCGTCTTATCAATCGGTCATCTGCCGACAGCGGATAGCTTAGCTGTGCTTGAATAAGCGTGTCCATGGTATACTGCATCTGCTCGTAATAGGGGCAGTCAATATACGTATCCAGCATACAACGCTCAAGCGTCCGCACACTCACATCCCATAGCTACTGCACCGTCGGATCGGCAGCCTTCAATCCACCGGCTTTTTCCAGCGGATATCCGGTCAGACGAAACGACAATCCGGTCAGTGCAATCGGTGCGTCACCGGTTTGCACCTTCAACCGAAGATACCGGAACACGCGGAACTCGAACGGCTCATATACCTGTGCGCCCTGCCGGGTGTAATAGGTATCTTCTTCTCCAAAAATGTCGCCGTTGGCATCATCCCGCACCCGCTTGACCGGCAATCCGTCATGGCCGGGAAACTGATAGCATTCTCCGTAGCACAGCGTTATACGTCCTCCAACGGCCGGCGTTTCCAGCGACAAGCTCACATAGGCGTTGACCAGCTCGCCCATATCCACATCCACAAATGCCGTGGTGTGTGGCAAAACGGTAACCGACCCTTTTAGCAATGGACGAAGGTCCGCACCGCCACCCGATTTAGAACAACCAACCGGCTGTATCGGGCGCTCGTACAACAAGGGGATATCCCGTCTCTTTAGCTGCCATTCGTACAGCACCCCGCCCAGCCGGGCGTTATCCGGCGGTGCTACCACCACACAGGGGGAGAAGTCATCTTCCGGCGCTTCCGGATCACACCAATATGGCAATGCTGCCGCACCGTCTATCTCCTCCATATCACCCGCATATTTGCTTTGCTTTGCCTCCACAAACCGGCGGCTGACATTGTCACAACAAAGCCACTCGGCATTGGTGTTCATCTGCGGACAAGCGGTACACTCTAACCAGAAACCTCCGCGCGAGCCGTTAACCAGTGAAATGGGGCCGGTGTGAAAACTCATAGCACCCCTGTAGTCGTTT
The DNA here is from genome assembly GCA_017462405.1 of Clostridia bacterium. Taxonomy (GTDB): domain Bacteria; phylum Bacillota; class Clostridia; order Oscillospirales; family Acutalibacteraceae; genus RGIG4076. The sequence goes on from JAFTRF010000321.1 coordinate 3,498, forward strand.
GGGTAATGCAGCACCTCAGCAGCCACGGTATTTCTACCCGGATGCAGGTGTGCGGTCACATCCAGCACATCGTAGTATTTGCGGAAGCGGTCGCCTTTTTGAGGACCGGTAGCAATGTAGTTACCATTAATGTAAAGCCGGTATCGACTGTCTGCTGATACACAGATCTCTGTTTTTTCTACGTTGTTGATCGTAAAGCCCTTGCGGAAATAAAGGGCCTCTTTACAAACTCTTGGCTCTTTACTTTTCCATATCCATTGTGCAGAAAATGGCATACGACTAACACCTCATTTATAGTTTCAACCCCGCCGTGGTCAATCCCTCAATATAGTAGCGATTGGCAAAGACAAACAGCAGTATCAGCGGCAACGAAGCTAAAATATAGCCTGCAAACTGTACTGGGGTATTGCTGGAATATTGCCCTGCAAACTGACGGTACAGACCGGCCGATATCGTCCACATATCCGGATCGGTAATGGTAATACTTGGCCACACAACATCGTTCCAGATGCCGATGATCTGCGAAATAGCCTGCGTGCCTAAAATCGCTTTGGAAAGCGGCAGGCAGATATTGAAATAGCACCGCATTTCAGTACAGCCATCAATACGTGCCGCTTCAAAGATGCTTTCCGGCAAACCGTCGAAGAAAGTGCGGAACAGGAATATAGCGCCGACTGAACTGCCGAAAATATTGGGAATGATCAGCACCCAGTAGCTATTGAGCAATCCCAGATTGTTATACAGCATATAACTGGGAACGAGCGTCAATACGCCCGGCACCATCATCAGGGCAATGACTGCAAAATACAGAAATTGCCGCCCCGGAAAACGCATTCTCGAAAACACGTAGGCAGAGAGCGAAGCCAGCGCCAACGTGCCGAGAACGCTCGCTGTACCAACGATCAGGGTGTTGAACATGTACACACCCACGACCTCAAACGCTGTCTTGAAGTTGGAAAACCACAGCGGCAAGGTGGGGAGCCAAGGCGTATGCAAAAAGGCATCATGGCTTTTCAAACCAATGAACACCGCGATAAACAATGGATATAGCGTCATAAACATCAGCAGTGCAATGACAGCATGTAGAATGACTTGTGCGCTCC
>JAFTRF010000322.1 GCA_017462405.1 Clostridia bacterium
CATCAGCCGGGAATTCGGCAGCGGCGGACGTTACATCGGTGAACTGGTCGCCAAACGGCTTGGAATCCCCTGCTACGACAAGGCACTGATTGAAAAGGTGGCGAAAGAAACCGGTCTGGTCGCAGATTTTGTGGCAGAATATTCCGAACATGCCCCCGCCGGTGGTCGGCTGGCGTATGCGTTTGCCGGGCGCGGTGCTTCCGGCGAATCGCTGGAAAACTACATTTTCCGCATCCAGCAGAAAGTCATTCTGGATCTGGCAGAACAGGGTCCCTGCGTCATCATCGGGCGCAGCGCCGATGTGATTCTGAAAAACGCAGAGGTACAGCTGCTGAATGTGTTCATTTACGGCAGTGCAGAAGGCAAAAAGGAACGGCTGGCACAGCTGAACCTGTCCCCCGCCGTAGAGCTGGACAAGCTGATGAAGGAAACCGACAAAAAGCGCAGCGTAAACTACAAGCATTACACCGGTCAGACCTGGGGCGATCCCCTGAATTACGATATCATGCTCAACAGTTCGTCGCTGGGCGCAGTGAAGTGTGCGGAGATCATCGCACAGATGTATTGAGTGCTCCGCCTGTGCATGATGAGGTGAACTTGAAATGAACAAATCGAAGATCCTGCATTTTCTGTATGATTTTCTGCAATTCACGGTACTGTTTATGCTTTCGGAATGGGTTGCAGTCAAGGTCTTTCACACAGAAGCGTTCCTTCCGGAATTGCTGTCATTTATGGTGCTGTACGGAATTACGGAGTTTGCAAAAAGTTGGATCGTAAAGCTCTGGAAGCGCAGAAACAGCAAATAACGGGAGGCGTTCATTGTGGATTCTCTTTTTGAAATCCTGATCGAATTTTTCGGGGAACTTTATATGGAGCTGATGCTTCTCGTCGTGCCTGAAAAGCGCGGGAGCAAGACACTCCGATGCATCGCTGGCGTTCTCTCGATTGTGGAGGTGTTTGGGATCATCCTTCTTGCAGCCTGGGGCATTTCGCTGATTGCAGATGACCACAATCTTCAGGGCATCCTCCCCATCGCCATAGCCGTCATCATCTCTCTGGTACAAATCATTGCCGGAATCCGCTTGTATAACAGAAATCACTGAATAAAAAACGGATGCGAAAACAACTCGCATCCGTTTTTTTATTGGCTTGAAGCGTCAATGCAGACTCTTAGTCTACGACAACGCCCTTCTGCAGCATGATATTGGCGTACAGTGCAGACTCGCCGGTGGCAATGATGGCATACACCTTGCGTGCCTCATCATAAAACGCAAAACGCTCGATGTTCTGCACGGTATCGGCACCACGGTCGTCGTACTTGGCGATGATGTCCTTGTACACATCCCAGATGGGGGTTTCCACCTTGTCGCCGGGCATAACTGCCATCAGGCTGACGGGCTTCTCCACATAGGTGTCCAGCGGGAACACCTGCAGGATGGCGTCCAGCAGCTCCGGCACGCCGTGGCCGTCGCAGCGGATCACGATGGCGTTCTTGCCCATGGTTTCTGCCGGGAAGTTGCCGTCGGAAATCACCTGACGGTCGCTGTGGCCCATTTCGCACAGCACCTTCAGCAGTTCGGGAGACAGAATCTTCGGAATACCTTTCAGCATGAGAAATCCTTCCTTTCAGTAAAAACAAAAAGCGGCAGAACCGGCTGCGCCGGCGCTGCCGCCAAACAATCGTTTAATTATGCCGGGAACAAATTACTTGTACAGCGGGCCATAGGTAGCGCAGGCGCGATAGTCCTGACCTTCCTTGTCCATACCGAAAGCGTTCCAGCAAGCGGGACGATAGATATCCTCCTCGGGCACGTTGTGCATGCAGACCGGGATACGCAGCATGGAGCACATGGTAATCAGGTCCGCACCGATGTGGCCGTAGGAGATGGCGCCGTGGTTGGC
>JAFTRF010000323.1 GCA_017462405.1 Clostridia bacterium
CTGTTGCTGTAATAAACGGGCTTATTGGGGAATCAGATCCTCGTACAGCGTCATCTTTTCGAAATCATCCAGATCGTACGACTGATCCTTGGCCGGAGCCTGCGGCTTACCTGCCGGTCGGGCATCCGACGTCGTTTTTTCTGGCTTGCGCTCGTTCTCTGCGCGCACATCCTGCAGAGTCCGCAGATTCTGCTTGAACCAACGCTCCAGAATTTTATTGATGTAATTGAATTTTACCTTTCCGGTACTGTCTACACAACGGTTGTAGGCTTCCCGGAGCATATCGTCGGTAAATTTCCATTCGGTTATCCATCGGGTGACAGCTTCGCTTTCCGCGGCACTGGGCGGTCGCTTCTCGATGCCGAACAGGCGGCTGATCCGGTTCCATGCGGCATTGCGCTCATCCAGCCAACGCACCTTGGCTTCCGCCTTTTCATGGGTGTTGATGCCTTCGGCGGCCCAGCTGACGGCCATTTTCTCAATGTAGCTCATGTTGCATTTGCCGTTGCTGAGTGCATACTGGATGATCATGATAATGACGTCGCTGGGCAAACCGTCCCAGTCGTGCAGATTGACCAGTGCCCCCATTTCCGGGGTAGTCAGCGGTCGGGCAAAAATGGATTCGGCGGCATCGATCATGTAGCGGATCTCGTCGGTGCCGTTGATGCGTTCGGTGACTTCCAGCGTGCTGAGTTGGCGCGGACGCAGGGTACGACGGGGCTTGGGATCGGCCGGTTCCTCCGACGGCGGTGTGGCAGGCGGTGCGGGCTGCACCGGCTTTTCCACTTCGGCGGCGGGGGATGGGGCCGGAACGTCTGCAGCTTTCGGGGGCGGAGCAGGCTCTGCGGCGGGCGGTGTCAGTGTACCGTCGTCTGCAACCAGCAGCCCGGCTTCGGTCCAGTACTGCATAGCATCGCAGACATCTGCACGGGACAGCCCCAGTGCCTTTCCGATGGTTTCGGCCTCATTCATGGTACCTGCGTGGCGCAGCACCCACAGCAGCACTTTCAGCTGGGCCGACCCGGCCAGCTTCAGATGGTCATCTACTACCGCCGCAGGGACGGCAAAAATCCGGTTCCATGCGCCGAGATTGATTTCATATTTCATTTTTGGAACCCTCCTGATGTACGTTCTGTCTTCTTTTCCGGATTTTCATTATAACATATTTTCGCAGCGGGGAAAAGAGGCAAACTGCGAAATTTTCAAAAAGCGCCGTAAAACGCTGAAAACCCTCGTTGCTTGCAACGAGGGTTTCGATGGCGGAGAAGGAGAGATTCGAACTCTCGAACCCGTTTCCGGGTTACACGATTTCCAGTCGTGCGCCCTCGACCAACTAGGCGACTTCTCCATGTTTGTTCTGTTTTGTGCGCTCTCCTGAGTGCTTGTTTAGTATAGCGCACTTCATCTGAAATGTCAAGGGGTTTTTTCAAATTTTTTCGTATTTTTTGAAATTTTTTTTCGTCACATTCCGGGCGGTTAACCATAGAATAGTAATGAATCCCCAAACACAAGTATCAGGAGGAATGAGATGGATACCAAACGTGTTTCTCAGGATGTCGCGGGCAGCGGATGCTTCAAAGAAGCGGTTTGCATCAATGCGGAGCGCATTTACGATTCCTGCAGCAGCAAGGATTGTCTGGAGGACCTGCGGGTGTATTTCCCCGACAACGATCAGGCGATCATCAATCAGGCGCACAATGTACGGATGAAAAAGGCAGAGGTCATCACCACCTACTTAGACATGGAACCGGTCTCCTTCAACCGGGGGTTTTACAGCGTGGATCTGACCATGTTCTTCCGCATCACGCTGGAGGCGGTGCTGTCGCCGATTACGCCCGCCCAGCCGGTATGCGGCGTCGCTGTGTTCAACAAGAAAATCATTCTTTACGGTTCGGATGGCAATGTCAAGGTTTATACCTCCGACAAGGACCGGCTGGGGCAGTCCGTGGGGCGCAACGCCAGCCCCAAGGCCAGTGCACAGGTAGCAGATCCCATCGGCCTGTCCGCCAAAATCTGCGACAGTTCCTGCAGTTGCTGCGATACCTGCGGCAGCTGCGGCATTCCGGAGAGCATCCGCTGTGCCTTTAACGGCACCTTTGACAAGGTGGAATGCGCCCGGATCGTGCTGGCCACCATCGGTGTGTTCTCCATTGTGCAGCTGGTACGGAACGTGCAGATCCTGATCCCGGCATATGATTTCTGTATTCCGGAAAAGGAATGCGTCAACACGGCCGACAATCCCTGCGAGCTGTTCAGCCGGATCGATTTCCCGACCGATGAATTTTTCCCGCCCAAGCTGGAATCCGAGGACGGTATGCCCTGTAAAACCTGATTTACGCCGGAATTTGCCTGTATGGTGAATTCCGGCTTTTGTATTGTCCTAAAAACACGGGAATCCGGGCATACTAACCGAAGAAAAGCAACCGGGGGAAGTCTTATGAAAAAAGGACAAATCAAAAACCGCGTAACCGTCCGGCCACCGGCAGACCCGTCGCAGGGCCTTTCACCGGAGGAGGTGAAGATGCGCATGGATGCCGGGCTCGGAAATACCGCCGCTGTTCCGGCATCCCGCTCGGTCGGACAGATCATACGGGAGCATCTGCTGACATACTATAATCTGGTATTTGCGGTACTGGCGGTACTGTTGATTGCCGTGGGGGCTTTCCGGGATCTGACGTTTCTGGTTGTGGTGGCAGCGCATGCCGTGCTTGGTATCGTACAAGGATTGCGCGCCAAGCACCTCATGGACCGCCTGCACCTGATGAGCGACCCCAAAGTAGAGGTCCTGCGGTCGGGCATTCTTCGGGAGGTGTTTGCGGCCGAACTGGTGCAGGACGATGTTGTCTGTCTGCACGGAGGCATACAGATTCCTGCCGATGCCGAGGTGCTCGAAGGAATGCTCCACGTCAACGAGGCACTGCTGACGGGCGAGGCAGATGAAATCGACAAACGGCCGGGCGATGTGCTGTTGTCCGGCAGTATTGCCGTTTCCGGCGCATGCCGTGCCCGGCTGATCCGGGTAGGGCAGGATTCCTACATTGCCCGGCTGACCCGTCAGGCGACAGATCACCGCCGCGGTGAATCCTCCGCGTTGCTCCGGGAACTGAATCGTCTGCTGCTGTGGGTCGGGCTGCTGATCCTGCCCATGGGCTTCCTGCTGTTTTTTCAGCA
>JAFTRF010000324.1 GCA_017462405.1 Clostridia bacterium
ACCATGGCTTTATACCACAGCGTTACCGGGAATTTTGCGCAGATATCGGTTTTGTAGTGCGGACCATCGCCGGGGGTCCAGTATTCTTCCATGATATATTGTCCGTTTTCCGACCGCACGGTCAGCACTGCAGGTGTACAAAATCCACTTTGCACGCTCATTTTCGGCGTATATTCTTGATACAGCACACGCATATAAACGGTCGTCTGTGCGCCGTCACGCTTCACGCCCAGCACCTCGTAGTCCGCACACGGAAACGCATCTCCGGTATGCTCGTTCTCGTACACATCCAGAAGGGTCTGCGGAAGCCATGACTTCAATTCCGGGTCTGCGATGGACGAATGCAGTGCCGCAGATGGCAGGAGAAGCACTGCCGCAGCGATGCACACGATCAGCGCAAGGATCAGGATCCATACGGTCGGCTTACGGTAGCTCAACACGGAACAGATCCGTTCTTTGACACTGGTTTCACCAAATGCCAGCGGGCACCCGGCGATCCGTGCCGAACGCACACTACACAGCAGAAGCGCTTCGGCATAGCCCTTTTTGTCTGCATCGTTCATTTGCGCCATCACTTTTTCGTCGCAAGCCTGCTCGATGTCCCGGCACAGCAGTACGTATGCTGCCCACAGCACCGGATTGAACCAATGCACCGCCAGCAGCAGATAGCCCAGCGGCTTCCACCAGTGGTCGCGGCGCTTCAGGTGGGCTTCTTCGTGGCGCAGTACATGGGTCATCGCATCATCCGGCAGTGCCGACGGTACATAAATCCGGGGGCGCAGCATGCCGAGGATGAACGGCGATGCGATCGCATCGCACGCATACACCCGTCCGTGCAACTGAAGTGACGGTGCCACCTGACGGTGCAGGCGCAGGTACGACCACAGGCAGCATCCCAGCATCACGACCATGCCAAGCAGCCATACCTGCCCGGCGACAGCAAAAATCACCTGCATCGGATTCACGCTGTCTCCGGGGTTTGGTGCAAAATGCTCCGACAGAATGGGGTTGATCCATTGATTAATCAGCGGAACCGAGCTGTCGATGGTGGGGGACGGAGTCATGAGAAAGTTGTCCGGCAGAGGATCGGCCGGTACCAGACTGAACAGGCTGGTCAGCGGAGCAGGCATCAGCAATCGAAGCCCCACCAACCCCCACATCAGGCAATGCGTCCAGCGTGGGGCCTTTTTCAGCAGTATACGCAGCAGCAGGATGACCAGCACCATCCATGAGGCTCCGATGCTGACGTTGCACAATTTCAGAAACACATCTGCCATGCGCATCACTCCTTATCGAACCGGTCAATGATCTGTCGGATCTCGGCGATCTCGTCTGCGGTCAGCTTTTTCTGTCGGGTAAATGCCGCAATGAAGGCCGGGAGCGATCCGCTGAACGTATCCGCCACAAATTTTTCGCTTTGCATCGCATAAAATTCCTCTTTGGTGCGGCGGACCGTCACGGTGCCGTTCTCTGCTGCGAACAGACCGCGGTCGCACAGTTTTTTCAGCACCGTGTAGGTAGTAGTGCGTTTCCAGTTCAGTTCCTGCTGGCACAACTCCACCAGCGTTCGGGTGGTCATCGGTGCATGAGCCCAGACCAGTTCCGCAAAACGGCTTTCCACCATGCCCAGTTTCAGTTCATCCATAAACATAACCTCCTTTGTCTATTTGTAATAGAC
>JAFTRF010000325.1 GCA_017462405.1 Clostridia bacterium
GATGCAATGGCAAAGGCTGCAAACGTAACGCTGGTTGGCACCGAGAAGATCGGTTCCGGTCTGGTAAGCGTGATGGTCCGCGGCGACGTTGGCGCCGTGAAGGCTGCTGTGGAGGCCGGTGGCGCTGCTGCTTCCCGTCTGGGCGAAGTGGTTGCTACGCACGTTATTCCCCGCCCCCACAACGATGTTGAGAAGCTGCTGCCGGCTCTGAAGTAATTCTCTCCCGCTGTAAATGGTCCGGCGCGAATTGAGGCGCGGCGGACACCTGATTCCCAATGCTGATTCCGGTCCGCGGGTCCTGCCGCCGTAAGGCAGGTCCCGCCGGTCCGAAGAACGGGAGGAACCCCCATGTTGGTAGGAAGAGTTGTGGGCAATATCGTGTCCACACGGAAATGCGACAAGCTGATCGGCTCCAAGATTCTGGAGGTCCGCCTCATCGAAGAAGGGCGCGACACCGACAAGTATGTGGTCGCGATTGACAGCGTCGGCGCCGGAATCGGCGAGCCGGTGCTGATTACAACCGGAAGCGCGGCACGTCTGGCGATGCAGAACCCCGAAGCTCCGGTAGACGCGGTGATCGTTGGTATCATCGATTAACCACGGGAAAGGAAGATCCCCATGCAACTGAATGAACTCAAACAAGTCGTTGCAGCAGCGGGTGTTGTGGGCGCAGGCGGCGCCGGCTTCCCCACCGCAGTGAAAATTGCGGCAGGTGCCGACACGCTGGTCATCAATGCTGCAGAGTGCGAACCCTTGCTGCATACCGACTATGCGATTATGAAGACCCAGCTGGCCACCATGCTGGCCGGTGCTGAGGCGGTCATCGAGGCCGCCGGAATGCAGCGGGGCGTGCTGGGCATCAAGAAGCACAACCTGCCGCGTCTGGGCCTGTACGACGGTCAGCAGGTATCCGCTCACGTGCGGGTACACGCCCTGCCCGACGTATATCCCATGGGCGACGAAATTATTCTGGTATACGAGACGCTGGGCCGCGTGATCGCGCCCGGTGCCCTGCCGCTGACGGTGGGTGCCATCGTATCCAATGCGGAAACCCTGTACAACGTGGCCCGCGCCATGGAAGGTACCGCAGTTTATGAGAAGTGGGTCACCATCGGCGGTAAAGTACCGCAGACGATGGTGGTGAAGGTGCCGGTCGGTATGCGCGTCAGCGAGCTGCTCGAAAAGTGCGGCGTGGTCGTGCCCGCTGACTGTGTGGTCGTGGACGGCGGTCCTGCTATGGGTCCGGTCATCGATCCCAGCACGTCTTTCGTGAAGAAGACCACTAAGGGCATCACCATTTATCCCCGCGACATCCCCGCCATCACCGGCAAGCTGGCTCAGACCCGCGTGATCAACATTCATGCGCTGTCCAACTGCTGCCAGTGTACCCGCTGCACCGATCTGTGCCCCCGCGGTCTGATCGGTTACCCGCTGCAGCCCCATAAGGTCGTGCGCGCTTCCATGGATATGGTGGAAGAAATGCCGCACCTGTTCACCGGCGCCACCTCCTGCAGTGGCTGCGGTGTCTGCGAACTGGTGGCCTGCTGCCAGGAAATCAGCCCCCGCCGTGTGTATGCACAGGTCAAGGGCATCCTCGCCAAGAACAAGCTGCGTTACAGCGGCGGCGCCGCTCCGGTCGATCCGGACCGCGACTACCGCATGGTTCCCAGCGATCGTTTTGCACGGATGATCGGTGTGGAGCAGTTTGAGAGCGAGCCCGTGCTGAAGCTGAACAGCGTGATGAAGGCATCCGAAATCACCCTGCTCACCCGCCAGCACGTTGGCGCACCCGCCGTACCTTGTGTACAGGTGGGCGACGTTGTGGAGCCCGGTATGGTGGTCGCTCAGGCCAACGGCATGATCTCTGCGAACATCCACGCTTCCGTACATGGCCGCGTAACGGCTGTGTCTGACAGCGCGGTCGTGATCGCACCGCAGTATTAAAAGGGGAGGCTGAATCAATATGATCCACGCAATCGGCGTGATTGAAATCAAAAGCATTGCGAAGGGCATGGAGGCCTGCGACAATGCGCTGAAGTCGGCCAATGTACGCATGATTACGGCGCACTCCGTCTGCCCCGGCAAGTATGAAATGCTGCTCACCGGCGAAATTTCCGCCGTACAGGCAGCCATCGATCAGGTCAAGTACCGCTACGGTCACTATGTGATCGACAGCGTGATGCTCGGCCGCATCGAGGAATCCGTGATCTGCGCCCTGATGGGCGCTCAGGACCAGCCCAAGCCCGGTCCCATCGGCATCATCGAGACCTTTACCGCAGCCAGCGCCATCAAGGCCGCTGATACTGCTGTAAAGACCGCTGAAGTGGAGATCTGCGACCTGCGCATCGCCCGTGGTATGGGCGGCAAGGGTGTCGTGATCCTCACCGGCGGCATCGGTGCCGTGACCGCCGCTGTGGAAGCCGGCAGCGACTATGCAAAGCAGCAGGGTCTGTTCGCCGCTTCTTCCGTGATGGCTGCTCCGCACGAGGATCTGTTCAAGTACATCTGATTTGTGCGTGAACACTGCTGAATAACGCAAAGCACCGCCGTTCCGGGGTTTTCTCCGGGACGGCGGTTTTTTGCGTCCATATCAGGGGGAGCATGAAGGCGCATCGGTTTTCGAGGATCACGAGGTCATATCTTCCGGGCAGCGGCGGCAACCTGCCACCCGCAGAATCTCAGTAAAGTACCCGGCATTCAGAATGGAACCTGTTTTTTGCGCATAAATCGCCCGGAATCGTCCATACTATCCCCAAATCCAGAATCAAAGGGGAGAGACAGCGATGATTGAACAGGATACCATCAAACTGCTCCGCGAATGCGATGCGGGCATCAAAATGGGCATTGCATCCATCGACGATGTGATGATCAGTGCGGGGAGCCGGGAACTGCGCGAGTGCCTGACCGAATGCCGCCGACGGCATGAAAAGCTGGAGGAGGAGATCGAGGTGGCGCTGCAGCGGTTTCACGACGACGGCAAGGATCCCAGCCCCATGGCGAAGGGAATGTCGTGGGTCAAAACCAATGTGAAGCTGGCGCTGGATGAATCCGACCAGACCATTGCCGACCTGATGGTGGACGGGTGCGACATGGGGGTCAAATCCCTGAACAAGTACCTCAACCAGTACAAGGCCGCCGACGAGCAGGCCAAGGACATCGCCAAAAAGCTGATTGCCATGGAAGAACAGCTGGGCCGGGACATGAGAAGATTCCTGTAATACCAAAACCGCCGCGGTCCGGAGACTGCGGCGGTTTTGTGCCGTGTGTGTTCAGTTCAGCAGGGCGATGCCCAGATTCAGATAGCCCGCAAAGGCTACCCACAGAAAATAGGGGACCAGCAGCAATCCGGCCGGCTTGGAAATGCTGTAAAACAATACCATATTGACGAAAATCAGCAGTTCCAGCAGCACCAGCCACACAAATGCGATCCAGTAAAGTTGTCCGTTGAAAAAGAGGAGCGACCAGAAGAAATTGAACAGAAGCTGAAGCCCGTACACGATGCCGGCAATGGACTTCAGGTGGTTGGCCGGTGCGGTCAGCACCAGATACGATGCAATGCCCATCAGCGTGAACAGAATCGTCCATACCACGGGGAACAGCCAGCCGGGCGGTGACAAGGGCGGCTGGTTCAATGCGGCGAAATCTTCCATGCTGCTGCGGGTCAGCAATGCGGACAATCCGCCCACGGCCAGCGGCAGTGCGATGCAGAGCAGCAGCTTTTTCCATTGGATATTTTTGATGTTCAAGACAACACCTCCCATGCAATGTATGGCGCAGAAAAGAGAAAATATACGGATGAAAAAATATTTTTCCAAAAACAGATGACAAACGCATAATCATGTCGTATAATAAATCTGTATGCGCACAAATGCGAAAAGAATCCACCGCAGCGGACAAAAACCGTTCCCTGCGGCATCAAAATCAAGAGAGGAACCGAACATATGAAATTAGGTATCGTGGGTCTGCCGAACGTCGGCAAGAGCACCCTGTTCAACGCCATCACCAACGCAGGCGCCCAGTCTGCCAACTATCCCTTCTGCACCATCGAGCCCAACGTGGGCGTTGTAGCGGTGCCGGATCAGCGTCTGGACCGTCTGGCCGAAATGTATAATCCCGAAAAGTACACCCCGGCGTCCATTGAATTCGTGGACATTGCCGGTCTGGTGCGCGGCGCCAGCAAGGGCGAAGGTCTGGGCAACAAGTTCCTGGCCAACATCCGCGAGGTGGATGCCATCGTGCACGTAGTGCGCTGCTTCGAAAACGACGACATCATCCATGTCGAGGGCAGCATCGACCCCGCCCGTGACATTGAAACCATCAATCTGGAGCTGATCCTGTCCGACATGGAGGTGCTGGAGCGCCGCATCGACAAGACCCAGAAGGCCCTGAAGGGCGATAAGTCCTTCCAGGCTGAACTGGATCTGCTCAACCGTGTGAAGGATGCGCTGGACGAGGGCAAGTCTGCCCGTACCGTGGAATGCAACGAGGAAGAGGCCGCCATTCTGGCAACGGTCAACCTGCTGACCACCAAGCCCGTGATTTATGCCGCCAACCTCAGCGAGGACGACTTCTCCGACGGTCAGGCCGACAACCCCTACATGGCTGTGGTGAAGCAGATCGCTGACGAGGAGCACGCCGCCGTGCTGCCCATCTGCGCCGAGATCGAAGCCCAGATCGCGGACATGGAGCCGGATGAAAAGGCCATGTTCCTCGAAGACATGGGTCTGAGCATGTCCGGCCTGGATCGTCTGATTCAGGAGTGCTATGCGCTGCTGGGTCTGATCTCCTACCTGACCGCCGGTGTGCAGGAAGTCCGTGCATGGACCATCACCAAGGGCACCAAGGCACCGCAGGCCGCCGGCAAGATCCACTCCGACTTTGAGCGCGGCTTCATCCGTGCCGAAATCGTGGCATTCACCGACCTGATGGCCTGCGGCTCGATGGCCGCCGCCAAGGAAAAGGGTCTGGTCCGCTCCGAAGGCAAGGAATATGTGATGCAGGACGGCGACGTGGTGCTGTTCCGCTTCAATGTGTAATAGATTTGATCCCCCGGCAACGGGGGATTTTTGTTAAAAATATTTAGCATTGATAAGAAATGACTAAAGCGAGAAAAAAGAATCGGAGGAATGTCTAATGCCGGTAGAGTATTTTCTGAGATACAAAGGGCAGCTTTATGATATTGGCACGAAGATTCGGTTTCGAAGCTCTGGAATGGAGTGGGAAGGTACCATTGTATTTTTCTCCACACATACTTTTATTGTAAAATGTTCTAACGGACACACTAAGGAACTGTCACAGCATTCTGCATTAGACAAACTAATACTCGAAATCATTGAACCGGTTTATTACACTGGTCCAGTGCCAGAGCCGTATAACCCAAATATCAATCCGCCAGGATATGAGGATTCTTTTGTTGGAACTGTATGGTACATTGTAATTATGGTGGTCGGTGTCATTTTCAAAGATCGGTGGCTGATTTGGATTTTTGCAACAATATTTTACTTTCTGTGGCAAGCAGGCATTATGGGCGGAAATAAGCGATAAAACTAAAGAATTGAATTATATAGAGCTTGCCATATTGTCCCATATGGGTAATGTTGTCAACTTAAGGCTGGGCAATGTCGCCAGCTTCTAACCTCTTCAGTCCGCTACGCGGACAGCTTCCCCAGCATTGGGGAAGCCAAACTGTTCCGGAGGATAGCTAACACCTCAAAAATACAGTGAAAGTTACGGTTTTCGTAAGCCTTCCCCGATGCCGGGGAAGGTGGCTCGCCGCAGGCGAGTCGGAAGAGGTTAGAGCCAGCGGTCGCACAAATCTCTAAAGTTGACAGCACTGCCATATAGGTAATATATAGTAGATTGTATAGAATATTCTGGCAAGAATCGAGATAAAAGCAATTATAAATAATGAAAAGGACGTGATGTCATGGCGGAGTCTACCCGACGGCGGATTCATTTCCTCGATGAGCTGAGGGGCTTCGCGGTGCTGTGCATGATCGTACAGCACGGCTTCTATTGCATTGGTTATGTGTACGATTATATCTGGGCGCGGCGTGCGTTCTGCTTCTTCTATCCGGCAACCCCGTATTTTGCGGCGGCATTCATCATCATCTCCGGCATGGTGTCGCAGCTGTCCCGGAGCAATGTGAAGCGCGGACTGAAGCTGCTGGCGCTTGCGCTGGGCATGACGCTGGTGACTGCACTGCTGCTGCCGGACTGCATTATTATGTTCGGCGTGATCCATATGCTGTCCGTCTGCATGATTTTGTTCGGGCTGCTGAAAAAACCGCTGGAAAAGGTCAACCTCTGGGTCGGGCTGGCGGTGTGCGCCGTGGGCTTTTACCTGACGGTGGGCCTGTATCTTCCGGAACCGTATGTGGGCGTGCCCGGTGTGCCGGCGCTGCAGTACAGCGGCTGGCAGCCGTGGGCCGAATGGCTGTTTCCGTTGGGATTCCGGCTGCCGGATTTCTTTTCCGCAGATTACTATTCGCTGCTGCCGTGGATCTTTGCGTTTTTCGGCGGTGGTCTGCTGGGACGCTTTGCAGCGCAGGAAAAGCTGCCGCAATGGACCTACAAGCCCCGCATTGCCGCATTTTCGTGGGTCGGACGGCACGCACTGTGGTTTTATATCCTGCATCAGCCGCTGATTATGGCCGGAGCGGAGATCGTGGAGTTTTTCATTGGTAAAATCGGCTGAAAATCCGTGTTTTCAAGCGAAAAAAGTGAATCGGACACACCCGGATAAGTGTGACGTAAAAAGCCCGTATTTACGGGCTTTTTGTGTGTCCGGAATTCGTATTTTCGTCGGATTTCCGGGCGAAAAAAATTTTTCGAAAATTTCGAAAAAAGACTTGCAATTTACAGGACACTGTGGTATTATAATGGAGCGTGACTGCACAAGATATGCGATGAAGCGGGAGGTTGCGGCCGGTAGGCCGGTTTTTCCGTGGAGTATGTCCGATTTCAAACCGGGCGAAGTAATAGATACGATGCACAAGGAAGCTCTGCGCTTTTGCAGGGATCGGTGCGTCATGACGTGTTTACCAACCACCCGGAGTCTGCCCGTTCCAAGCCACGAAATGGAACCGGCAACCCGGTTTTTCAATGTCCGGGTATGAAACACCCGGGCGTGTGTAAGGTTTTTAATACGCCGCCCGCCAAATTTTATAAGGAGGCGATTTACGTGGCAGTCAAGGAAAAAATCAGAATCAGAATTAAGGGTTACGATCATCAGCTGGTGGATCAGTCCGCTGAGAAGATCGTTGCGACTGCGAAGCGCGCCGGTGCTCAGGTTTCCGGTCCGGTTCCGCTCCCGACCGAGAAGCAGATCATCACCATCCTGCGCGCTGTTCATAAGTACAAGGACAGCCGTGAGCAGTTTGAGATGCGTACGCACAAGCGCCTGATCGACATTCTGAGACCGTCCCAGAAGACCGTTGAGGCTCTGATGGGTCTTGAGCTCCCTGCGGGCGTTGAGATCGAGATCAAGCTGTAATCAGCCTGAGACGAAATCAACCAACCGAGCAGCTGGGGTCACGTTGGTGAAAACCAACCAATAACCTGCAAGGAGGAAAAAACAATGCAAAAAGGAATCATCGGCCGTAAGGTCGGTATGACTCAGATCTTCGACGCGAAGGGTAACGTGGTGCCCGTGACCGTTGTAGAAGCTGGTCCCTGCGTAATCACGCAGAAGAAGACTGTAGAAAACGATGGCTACAATGCCGTACAGATGGGCTTCGGTGACATCAAGCTGAAGACTCAGAACGGCACCGGCAAGGGCGAGCGCAAGCGCTCCGAGAAGTTCCAGAACAAGCCTGTGAACGTAACGATGCCTCTGCTGGGCCACTTTGCGAAGAACGATGTAGCGCCCAAGAAGACGCTGCGCGAGTTCCGCTTCGCAGACATCTCCGCTATGAATGTCGGTGATGTGATCAAGGCAGACGTTTTCGCTGTAGGCGACAAGGTAGACGTAACCGGTACCTCCAAGGGTAAGGGCTACGCCGGCGTTATCAAGCGCTGGAACCATCATCGTCTGAAGGAAACGCACGGTACCGGTCCGGTTGCTCGTCACGGCGGTTCTCTGGGTCCGATCTCTGACCCGTCCCGCGTGTTCAAGGGCCGCAAGATGGCCGGTCATCTGGGTGCTGAGCGCGTAACCGTTCAGAACCTGACCGTTGCAAAGATCGACGCTGAGAACAACCTGATCGCCATCCGCGGTGCAATCCCCGGTCCGAACAAGGGTCTGGTAATCATCGCTGAAAGCGTCAAGGCCTAAGGGAAGGAGGAAGCGAAATGGCTAACATTCAAGTTGTCAATATGGCAGGTCAGAAGGTCGGCGAGATCGAACTGAACAACGCTGTATTCGGCATTGAACCCAACACCGCCGTTATGCACGACGTTGTTGTGAATTTCCTGGCTAATCAGCGCCAGGGCACGCAGTCTGCGCTGACCCGCGCAGAGGTTTCCGGCGGCGGCAAGAAGCCGTGGCGCCAGAAGGGTACCGGCCATGCACGTCAGGGCTCTACCCGCGCTCCTCAGTGGAGACACGGCGGTATCGTGTTTGCTCCGAAGCCCCGTAGCTACCGCTACACGCTGAACAAGAAGGTCCGTCGTCTGGCTATGAAGTCTGCTTTCTCTGCCAAGGTGCTGGAGAACGAGATGATCGTGCTGGATGCACTGACTCTGGAGACTTACTCCACCAAGTCTGTTGCCAACATGCTGACCGCTGTTGGTGCTGACAAGAAGGCTCTGATCGTGCTGGCTGACAACAACCAGATGATCGTGAAGTCCGCTGCAAATATCCCCGGCGTGAAGACCGCTCTGGTCAACACCCTGAATGTATACGACATCCTGAACGCTGACAAGTTCATCGTTGTGAAGGACGCCGTAGCTCAGATTGAGGAGGTGTACGCATAATGAACGCACACGAGATCATTATCCGCCCGGTCATCACTGAAAAGTCCATGGCTGGTGCCGCTGAAAAGAAGTACACCTTTGAAGTTGCCGACAAGGCAACCAAGGTAGACATCGCAAAGGCCATCGCCGAAGTGTTCGACGGCGTGAAGGTCGCTAAGGTGAATACCGTTCATGTCCGCGGCCGTATGCGCCGTCAGGGCCGCTTCGTAGGCTACACCAAGTCCTGGAAGAAGGCTATCGTAACCCTGACCGCAGACAGCAAGGCCATCGATTTCTTCGAGGGCATGATGTAAGACCTGTCTGTACTGACAGACAGAGGCATATATGGGGCGAAGGCATGCGCCCCGCAAAGCCAACATGAGGAGAGTGAATCAAATGCCGATTACCACTTATAAGGCGACGACCAACGGCCGTCGTAATATGTCGGTTACCGATTTCTCCGGGCTGTCCAAGAAGGGCCCCGAAAAGTCCCTGCTGGAGGCACTTCCCAAGAAGTCCGGCCGCAACAGCTACGGCAGAATCACCGTCCGCCACCACGGCGGCGGCAACCGCACCAAGTACCGCATCATCGACTTCAAGCGTCAGAAGTCTGATATCCCCGCAACCGTTCTGTCCATCGAGTACGATCCCAACCGCTCCGCTTTCATCGCTCTGATTCAGTACGAAGACGGCGTGAAGAGCTACATCATCGCTCCCGATGGTGTCAAGGTTGGCGATACCATCGTATCCGGTGTGAACGCTGACATCAAGCCCGGTAATGCCCTGCCCCTGAGCAGCATTCCGGTTGGTACCTTCATCCACAACGTTGAGCTGTACCCCGGCTAGGGCGCTCAGCTCGCTCGCTCCGCCGGCATCATGGCTCAGCTGATGGCTAAGGAAAACGGCCTGGCTCTGCTGCGTCTGCCCTCCGGCGAACTGCGCAACGTTCCCGCAAACTGCATGGCCACCATCGGCCAGGTCAGCAACACCGACCATGAGAACGTGAAGATCGGTAAGGCCGGTCGTAAGCGTCACATGGGTTGGAGACCCACCGTCCGCGGTTCTGTTATGAACCCCTGCGACCACCCCCACGGTGGTGGTGAAGGCCGCGCTCCCATCGGTCGTTCCGGCCCGGTTACTCCTTGGGGTAAGCCGGCTCTGGGCTACAAGACCCGTGCAAAGAGCAAGCCTTCTGACAAGCTGATCGTCAAGCGCAGAAACGGCAAGTAAGGCGTAAGAAAGGAGCTTAACAATGAGCAGAAGCATGAAGAAGGGTCCTTTCATCCAGCCTGTGCTGCTGAAACGGATTCAGGAAATGAACAAGACCGGCGAAAAGCGCATCCTGAAGACCTGGAGCCGCTCCTCCACCATCTTCCCGGATTTCGTTGGTCACACCATCGCCGTTCACGACGGCCGCAAGCATGTTCCGGTGTATGTAACCGAAGACATGGTTGGTCACAAGCTCGGCGAGTTCGCCCCCACCCGTACCTTCCGCGGTCACAGTGGGTCCAAAACCAGCGGCTGATTGGAAAGGAGTATTTAGCATGGAAGCAAGAGCATATCTGAAGTACGCTCGTATTTCTCCCCGTAAAGTCTCGATCCTGCTGGATCTCATCCGCAAGCAGCCCGCTGACAAGGCTAAGGCAATCCTGAAGAACACCCCCAAGGCTGGCAGCGAACTGCTGCTGAAGCTGCTGGAGTCTGCAATTGCCAATGCGGAAAACAACAACAACATGGATGTCGCCAAGCTGTACGTTGCTGAGTGCTTCGTGTGCCAGGGCCCCATCCTCAAGCGTATCCGCCCGAGAGCTCATGGCCGCGCATATGAGATTCAGAAGAAGACCTCTCATGTGACCATGGTGCTGAAGGAAGCAGAATAAGAGAGGAGGAGGCAGATTATGGGCCAGAAAGTAAATCCCCACGGTATCCGTGTTGGCGTTATCAAAGATTGGGACAGCCGTTGGTATGCAAACAAGGCTGCTTTCGGCGACACGCTGGTAGAAGACTACAAGCTGCGCCGCGAACTGAAGGCAAAGCTGAATGATGCCGGTGTTCCGAAGATTGAGATCGAGCGCGACGCCTCCAAGGTGCGCATCCACATCCATTGCGCAAAGCCCGGCGTGGTTATCGGCCGCGGCGGCGAAGCAATCGAGAAGCTGCGCGTCGAGTGCGAGAAGAAGCTCGGCAAACCCGTAAGCATCAACATTGTTGAAGTTAAGACCCCCGACACCAATGCTCAGCTGGTCGCTGAGAACATTGCTCAGCAGCTGGAAAAGCGTGTATCTTTCCGCCGCGCTATGAAGCAGTGCATCGGCCGCGCTATGAAGCTGGGTGTGAAGGGTATCAAGGTTCAGGTGTCCGGTCGTCTGGGCGGTGCAGAAATCGCTCGTACCGAACAGTACCACGAAGGCACCATCCCGCTGCAGACCCTGCGCGCTGACATCGAGTACGGCTTTGCCGAGGCAAACACCACCTACGGCCGCATCGGTGTCAAGACCTGGATCTACAGAGGCGAAGTGCTTGCGAACACTGTCCGCAAGCAGTCCCGTAAAGAAGGAGGCAACCGCTAATGTTACTGCCTAAGCGCGTTAAGTACCGCCGCGTACACAGAGGTCGCCTGACCGGTAAAGCTACCCGCGGTGCTGTTGTAAATTATGGTGATTACGGTCTGCAGGCTCTGGAGCCCGCATGGATCACCTCCAATCAGATCGAAGCCGCTCGTATTGCTATGACCCGTTAC
>JAFTRF010000326.1 GCA_017462405.1 Clostridia bacterium
GGCCGCCCCACCCATGCGGTATTGTACGATGATGCACGAAATATCGCGGTGCAAGCCGATTTTGACGGCGAAGCCATACTGAATGTTGCAAATCCGATGCTGTGGAA
The DNA here is from genome assembly GCA_017462405.1 of Clostridia bacterium. Taxonomy (GTDB): domain Bacteria; phylum Bacillota; class Clostridia; order Oscillospirales; family Acutalibacteraceae; genus RGIG4076. The sequence continues at coordinate 108 of JAFTRF010000326.1, forward strand.
TGCCGAAAAGCCGTATCTGTATGAACTGGTGCTGGACATTGCCGGTGAGATCATCCGGCTGGATGTAGGCTTCCGTTCCATTGCCATTTCCGGCAAACAGGAACTGCTGATCAACGGCCAGTCCGTCAAGCTGAAAGGCGTGAACCACCACGATTCTACGCCCACCCGCGGCTGGGTGATGTCCAGAGATGAACTGCAGCACGATCTGGAACTGATGAAATCGTTGAACATGAACTGCGTGCGTACCTCGCATTATCCGCCTGCGCCGGAGTTTCTGAATCTGTGCGACCGTATGGGCTTTTATGTGATTCTGGAAACCGATCTGGAGACGCATGGCTTCGTGAATCCCTACGGTGCCGTACAGAAGCAGGGCGGCTACGATATGAGCAACCCCATCTGGCCTTGTGTGGATACGGAATGGCGGGCATCGTTCATGGATCGCATGGTGCGTGCCGTGGAGCGCGACAAGAATCATGCATCCATCATCATGTGGTCGACCGGCAACGAAAGCGGCCACGCAGACAATCACAAGCAGATGGCCGAATGGACCCGCAAGCGCGATCCCTCCCGTCTGATCCACATCGAGGATGCCAGCCGTCTGGGTTTCAATGACCGGGCAGATGTGCATTCCCGGATGTATCTGGGCTACGACGGCATGGAAAAGTATGCCACGGACAACGTCCACACGCAGCCCATTTTCCTGTGCGAATATTCGCACGCCATGGGCAATGGCCCCGGCGATGTGTGGCAGTATTGGGAGCTGATCCACAAGTATCCGCGGCTCATCGGCGGCTGCATCTGGGAATGGTGCGACCATGTGGTGTACGACGAAAACGGCGTAGCCCGTTACGGCGGCGATTTTCCCGGCGAATTGACCCACGATGCCAATTTCTGCTGTGACGGCATGGTGTTTGCCGACCGCAGCTTCAAGGCTGGTACTTACGAAATCAAGGCGGCGTATGCACCGTTCCGCATTACCTACGATGGCCGGCGCATTCAGTACCGCCATCTGATGGATTTCACGAACCTGTCTGAATACCGGGTGCGCTATGTTCTGCGGTGCGACGGTGAAGCGCTGGAATCCAGAACGGTTTCCATGGATGCCAAGCCCCACGAAATCGTATACATTTATCCCGAAAAGAAATTCCCTATGACCTGCAAGCTGGGCTGTACCGTTGTGGTAACGCTGCTGACACAAAGTGGGGAAGAAGTGGCCGAACTGGAATGTAGTGCAGGGGTACCGGTCGTTCCGGAAACCAATGCTTTTGTGCCTGCCTACTTGCAGGAGGACGCACACTATGTGTATGCTTCCGGTGCGCGGTTTTGCTACCGCATCAACAAGCAGCTAGGCGCATTCGATCGGATCTGCATCGACGGTAAAGAACAGCTTCGGGCACCGATTCTGCTGGATGCATTCCGGGCGCCCACCGACAACGACAATACGTCCATGTTCCGTCACTGGAAGTACGACCGGATGCACCGGAGCGAAAACCTGAACCGGAATTTCTGCAAGATTTATGACGTATCGGTCGGAAACGGCGAAATCGCATTCCGCGGTGCGCTGGCCGGCATATCCCGTGCGCCGTATTTCCGTTATACGTTGGTACTGCGCATTGATGCCAACGGTACGGTACAGTATGTGCTGGACGGCAATGTGCGTGAGCGCTGTGTCTGGTTGCCGCGGCTGGGCTTTACGCTGCCGCTGGCCAATAAAAACAGCCGGATGCGCTATTTCGGCTATGGGCCGCTGGAATCCTACTGCGATTCCATGCACCACGCACGGCTGAACTGGCACGAAACCACCGCCGAACAGGAATATGTGCCGTATGTGTATCCGCAGGAACACGGCAACCATACGTCCGTCCGCAAAACGGAAATCGACGGCAAGCTGGGCTTTGCCTGCACCAACGGCATGGACATCAATCTGTCGCTGTATACGGCAAATCAGCTGGCCGAAGCACTGCACACGGATGAAATCGGTTCGTCGGATGGTTCCAATCTGCGGATCGACTACAAGATGTCTGGTCTGGGTTCGCATTCCTGCGGTCCGGAACTGGCACCGGCATATCGGCTGAGTGAAAAAAATATCCGGTTCGAATTCACGATGTACATCCCGGAATGATCCGATCATGACATCGCACCGTGATGCCACTGTAAAATCCCATAAACAATACGAAAACCCATCGCATCCGGCGGTGGGTTTTCTGATGGTACAAAATTTTGTAATGTTTTGTAATGTAATGATGATTTGTCATATAGAATTCTGTGACAGAACAAAAATAAATCACACAAATCTATGATATGAATGGTTTGAGACGCACAAAAAACCACAAAGCAACAGCAATTATCATGATTGATCGCCAGTACCGCACGATACATGGGACAACACATTAAAAATTACCGGATTTTGGCATGATTTTGCAGTAAAACGGTCAAATTCAGACCTGCAGCACTGTAACCTGCGCCTCTGTCTGAATTAAACAAAATGATAGTTTTGTTTAATTCGAAATCACGGGGTCCGCCGCAGTCCCTTCTTTCCCTGTGCTGCACCGCTTTTGCGACGGATTTCAGACACAACAACAAACCGCCCGGAACGGTCACTTGAATCGTCCGGGCGGTTGTATCATTTTTGTGTGATCCTGTCATCCATCAGCCGACGGTGATGGTAAAGCTGTTCTCGTACACTTCACCGGGCGCGGCGGTCAGCATCTCGTGCTTGGTGGACAGCTCATCCACCTGACCGTCGTATGCCGGCAGACCCAGCCACGGCTCGATGCACACATACGGCGCATCGGTGCGGGTCGCGTGCCAGAAGCCGACAAACTTCATCTGCGGATAATGCACCTGCACGAACTTGCCACTCTTGCAGGATTTCAGCGTGACCTTCCGGCACATATCCTGCAGGAAAATGCCGTCGTTGTCAAACAGATCGTGGCACAGACGGATGGTCGTGCCGTTTTCCAGCGGGAAATCTTCACGCACGCCGGAATCGTGGCAGCTTTCGCTCATAATGACCCGCTTGGGCGATTTCACACAGCCAAACTCCAGCACGTAGTCCTCAAAGCATTCGCCCGGTACCAGCGGTACATTGAAGCCCGGATGGCCGCCGATCGTGAACGGCATCGGTACTTCGCCGTGGTTGATGACGGTGTAACTCTGGCGGATGGTGCTGTCTTCCAGCGCATAGGTCATGCGCAGTTCAAACTCAAAGGGATACTGCGCCAGGGTCGTGTCGTTGGCCTTCAGGCTCAGCGTAATGCGGTCCGCTTCCTGCGAAAACAGTTCAAATACGCTGTGCCGGGTAAAGCCATGGTTGCCCATTTCGTAGGTTTTGCCCTGATGGGTATACTTGTTTCCCACCAGCCGTCCGCAAATGGGAAACAGCACGCAGGCGCGCCCGGTCCAGTAGGCCGCATCGCCCTGCCACAGGTATTCGCAATCGTCGGTCTTGCTGCACACGGACATCAGTTCCGCACCCAGATCCGACACCTGCACTTTCAGCCAGTCATTTTCGATGGTATAAATCATAACGCACGTTCCTTTCACGCAAAGAATGTCTGTGGGGACATTTGTTCTGTGTCTATTGTAGCATAGCCGCGGCAAAAAGGCAAGCCTTCTGCCCCATCTGCCGTTGCGCAGCATGGCTTCGGATCACGCGGCAACAAAAAAGGTGCATCGCAGTGTTCCTGCAATGCACCCTCAATGGATGATGGATTTACAATGTCCTGCTTACCACAGATTCTCGTACAGCTTCACGACTTCGTCGTAGGTCGGTACGCGCGGATTGGTAGCGGTGCAGGCGTCAGCCAGTGCGGCCTTGGCCATATCCGGGATAGCGGCGAAATACTCTTCCTTGGTGCACTTGCCGGTTTCGGATACGGACATGGGCATCTTCATTTCCTTCATCATGAAGCGGATCCATCCGGCCAGTGCGCGGACGGAGGTCACGGTGTCGAAGCACTGCAGACCCAGACGGCGGGCAGCGTCGGCATACTGCAGGACCTGCAGCGGATAGTTGTCCATCGCCTTGGTGCTGGCATCGATGCCGCTGTTGTACTCGATGATGACCGGCAGCAGCAGTGCGTTGGCACGACCGTGCGGCACGTGGAAGTTGGAGCCAAGCTGATGCGCCATGCCGTGATTCAGACCCAGCGATACGCTGTTGAAGGCCAGACCGGCCAGGCAGGATGCGACGTGCATCTTGTCACGAGCTTCCACATCGTTATTGTCCAGATAAGAGCGCATCAGATAGCCCATGACCAGTTCCATGGACTTCTCAGACAGCGCAGCAGAGAACTCATTGCGGTTGATGCTGACGTAAGCTTCCAGTGCATGGGTAAACACGTCCATACCGGTGTCGGCAACAACCATGGGCGGTACGGAAGTGACCATATTCACGTCCAGAATGGCTTCATCCGGCAGCAGGGAATCGCTGACCAGCGGGATCTTGCGGCGGTTGGCCCGGTCGGACACCACCGAGAACGAGGTCACTTCGGAGCCGGTGCCACTAGTGGTGGGCACCGCGATCAGTGCGGGCTGGATGGACGGATCCATCTTGCTGGCAACTTCACGGATGGCCTTGGTGGAGTCGATGGCAGAACCGCCGCCTACGGCGATCAGCACATCGGGACCGTATTCCAGCACTTTCTGCACGCCTACGCTGATTTTCTCCAGCGGAGGATCCGGCACCACATCGTGGAACACATCCCACGCCATGCCGGTCTTGTCCACGTAAGCGGTCAGCTTATCAATGACACCGGTGCGTACGATAAAGGGGTCCACGATAAAGAGCGCTCTGCGGTAGTTCAGCTCGCTGAGACGTTCCAGAGCGTTTTCACCGAAGTTGATTCTGGTTCTGACGTCAAAATGCTTCATGATACCTCATTCCTTTTCATTTTATATGGGGCTCTGCTTGTTCCGTACATCACGGCACACCGAAAAAGCACAGTGCGCCTGTATAGAGTCATTATAGCATTTTCTTTTCTGGAAAACAACTGTTTTTTTCGAAAAATGCAACAAAAAAACGATTTTTTCATAAATTCTTGCGGCAAAATACCGGAATTTTTGCCAAGAAGCAACGGAACGGTGACTTTTGGGGTGGTTGCTGTTTTTCAACCAATGAAAGCGCACCGCAAATGATTGTAGTGCGATGGTCGCATACTTCAGTGATGCGGACAGTCATTCTTCGATTAGCATATTTTCGATAAATTTCTGCCCGTTTTTTCTGAGCTTTGAAGGACCGTTGTTATACAGAA
>JAFTRF010000327.1 GCA_017462405.1 Clostridia bacterium
AACATGAATCCGATCTGGAGGAACGGCTCAGTGCATTGCTGGATGAATTTTTGCAGGCACAGGCGCAGAACGTTCCGGTGGAACGCATCGTGGGCAATGATCTGCACCGTTTTTGCGAAAACTTATGGATGGATCTGGATTGGAAAAACCGTCTGTGGGCGACAGCGGACCGGATCAAACCGGTGATATGCTGGATGGCGCCATTTTATGCGTCAGCGACAGTATTGCGGATGGTAGACCCGGACGCAGCAGAAACATTACGTCTGGGCGGCTGGACGGGATATGTCTTCCTTTTTGGCACCGCAATGGTCCTGTGGTATCTGGCAGATGCATTGTTCCGGGGAGTGCTTCGCCGGAGCAAAAAGATGCCGGCGGAATGGAAACAAGGGCTTTGCTTCATCGCATCCAGCGCGTGCAGCTTCGGCACAATGCTGTTGCTGTGGAAACTGTGTCCGGATATGCCAATTCCCGTTGTGTCGGGATTGTTGCTGTGTGTAGCATTTTTAACCTGCTATTCCGGTTTGAACAAAATCCGCAAACCGGAAACCTGTGCTGCTGAACTTCCGGAGGCACAGGATGACCCCGTGGAAAAAATGATTCGGGAAGATACACCGCCGATCCATGCGCAGATGAAGGAACGGATCGGCCGTATCAATCGGCGCCGTGCCCGCCGCGGGAAAATGCCGTGGACGCAAACGGAATTTACAGACTCGCTTCGCACTGAAATGAAACAGAAGGAGCGGTGGATGGATGTGACAGCCGGGCTGATGCTTCTGACAGGAGTTGCCGTAATCTGGATCGGGCATTGCATCAATCCGGCCGAAACGCTCGTAACAGCGGTCTGTACGATTCTGGCCGTGGGCATGGTTCTTCCTTACAGTTATCGCGTTACGCGGGCTGAAAACCAACGCGTCCGGGAATGGATGGAGGAACTGGAACATCATCCGGAATGGTGGAACGATCTGAACAAATAAAAAACAGCGCATTCCGCGCCCCGAACCGGGCAATGGAATGCGCTGTTTTTTAATCTTCAATCACGGCCTTGCGGCTGAAAATGGGGGCAATCTGAGATGCAGGGAACTTGGGACGGCGGTCGTAGGTGTACAGGCCGTTCTGCTCTTGCTCCACGTCGGTCAGCTGCGTATAGCAGAAGCCGAAGATATGGGGATTGTCCAGCAGGACATCGGTCAGACCTTTCAGACGGGTCAGGAATTCTTCCTCCGTCTTGGGTGCATCGCCGTAACTCCATGCGGTTTCGTCCAGCGACCAGCCGATGCCGCCGTATTCGCTGACGAAGAAGGGCTGCCCGTGGATATAAACCTTGGAATTGCGCTCGCCCATCTGGTCGTAGAACTTATCCTCAGAGACAAACTTTTCAAAATGCTCTGCCAGCACTTCCGGTTTCCGGGCGTAATCGTGCGTATCGAAGATATCGGTCAGCACATGATAGCCGCCGCTGGTATCGACGCAGGGACGGGTGGGGTCCACTGCCTTGGTTACCTGATAGACCAGAGAAATCAATCCGTCATACTGGGGACGGTAGTTGATGTTCCACGTCTCGTTGAACGGACACCAGCCGATGATGGCGGGATGGTTGCAGTCGCGTGCAACCTCCTCCAGCCACTCCGGAAGCATGGCATAAATGCTTTCTGGGCGGGTGTGATCCAGACCCCAATTGGGGTATTCACCCCAGACCATGTAGCCCAGCTTATCGCAATGATACAGGAATCGTTCCTCAAATACCTTTTCGTGCAGACGGGCACCGTTAAAGCCCATGTCCATGGAGCGTTTCACATCGTTCTGCAGTTCTTCATCGGAGGGTGCAGTATAAATGCCGTCGGGGTAGAAGCCCTGATCCAACACCAGCCGCTGATAGACGGATCTGCCGTTCAGCCGGAACTTATAGCCGTCCATCTGAATGGAGCGCAAACCGAAGTAGCTTTCTACCCGGTCATCGCCGTACGTCAGCACCAGATCATACAGCCGGCCGCAGCCCAATTCCCACAGATGCTTTTCCGCAACGGTCAGATTCAGCATGGCAGTACCGCCGTTGGACACAGTTTCGGCCTCGCCCATGAACACACCCTCGTAATACGCCTGTGCTTTCAGCGTCCCGGCGCCCACCAGCTCGGCGGCGATGTTCAGCGTGCCGGCATTGGCATCCGTGGTATATTTTACATTGGAGATGTATGCAGCAGGCACGAACTCCAGCCACACCGTCTGCCAGATGCCGGTGGTACGGGTATACAGGCAGCCCCACGAAGCGTAGCGCTCACTCTGTTTGCCGGAGGCGATCATAGGGTCGCGGACGTCGTCCTGTGCGTTTACGGTCAGGATATTGTCGCCAACGGTGACGTAATCGGTGATGTCCATGCGGAAACTGACATAGCCACCTTTATGGCTGCCTGCTTTTTTGCCGTTGACATATACGATGGCTTCATAATCGACCGCACCAAAATGCAGGAATACCCGGCCTTTCAGATGGTCTTCTGTCAGCGTCACCGTGCGCTTGTACCACACGCTGTTCATAAAGTCGGTAAACTGTACACCGGACAGCTTGCTTTCCGGGCAGAAGGGGACCTGAATCTGCCGGGAGTATGCCGCATCCGGAGCATACAGCTTCCGCGCTCTTCCGCTGTTGGCCTGATCGATCTCAAACTGCCATTCGCCGTTGAGGTTGACCCAGTTTGCCCGCATAAACTGCGGCTTCGGGTGTTCGGTACGATAAATCATACAAGTTCGCTCCTTGTAAAAATATATAATTCCGGACAGTTCCGGTGAAATGTGCTGTTCTCGCTTATTATACCGGAAAATACGGTGCTTTTCAACAGATTTTGGGAAATTATTCGATTTTTTAGCGTGAAAAAATTTCAAAAAGCCCTTGACAAATGGATCGCAGTGCGATATACTAAAATCAGAAAATACATCGCAGTTCGATACATCGGAATGCAATACATCGAACCGCAATGGTATTGAAAAGGAGGTAGCTTATGGATGCACATACCCGCAAGGTTTATGTTCCCATGACGGAAACCGGTTTTTACATTCTGTATTGCCTGCAGCAGCCCAATCACGGCTATGGCATCGTGCAGACGGTGGACCGGCTGACGGATGGCGAGATCCGACTGGCACCGGGCACCATGTACGGTAGCTTGTCGAAAATGGAGAAGGACGGACTCATCCGCTTCGTCCGGGAAGAGGAAAAGCGAAAAATTTATCACATTACGGAGTTGGGCACGGAGGTGCTGCAGCTGGAACTGAAACGGATCCGGAGGTTGTACCGGACGATTCAAGGGGAGGTATGAGGTTATGAAAAAAGAATTTCGCTGGTTTACAATTTTTGAATACGAAAAGGAACAGGACTACCTGCGCGAGCAGCATCGGACTGGCTGGAAGCTGGAAAAAGTCACCGGTCTAGGTATGTACCATTTTTCCGAATGTACCGAAAGTA
>JAFTRF010000328.1 GCA_017462405.1 Clostridia bacterium
CGCAGCGCGCAGATGGGGTCGCCCTTAGCGATACATTGCGGCAGTTCCAGCTTGCTGCCATAGCACGCACCGATGCCGTGGTCGCCGCACATGGCAATGTCGCACAGCGTCGCAATTTCCTCGTCGGTGCATCCGGCTTTCTGCCATGCCTTGACCAGCGGACAATAGTGGAAATCAATGGACAGCTTGTCATCGGTGCTTTCCACGATCTTCATCTCAAACACCAGCTGCGCCGGTTTGGTAAACAGCGTCTTCTTCAGCCCTTTCAGGCTGTCGGTGCCGCCCTTTTTCACCAGATCCGCGCCCTGACTCAGCCCGCACCGCCGAATGGCAGCGCTGCCGAAGTCGCGCCAATCCAGACCGCGCTTGCCCGCCTCGTCGCACAGCAGATACAGCCAGTGTGCGCGATGCTCCAGCAGCGCACGGATGGCCTGCAGCAATCCGTTTTTGTACTTCGGTTCGTTTGTGACACGACTCATATTTCCCGCTCCTTTTTTGTCAAGAATTTGTTCTTTTTTCTATTTTATCAGAATCGAAGCTTGATATCAAGTGCCGCACTGTGATAAAATAAAAAAGAAATCACCGTAAAGGAGATCCATTATGAAAAAGCCGCTGCAGATTCTGCACACAACCCTGCACATCGGACTACCCAAGCCCGTCCGGCTCCTGCATATCACCGACACGCACATCACCCGCGATGATCCCGGTCGGTCGTTTCCCAACCGATACCGCTGTTTCAATACAGACTACGAAAACTGTGCCGAGGATTATTTCCTTCAGGCGCTGGACTACGCCAAGGCGCAAAATATCCCGGTTTTACACACCGGCGACCTCATCGACTACCTGTCCGAGGCCAATTTCGCCTTTGTGGATGAATATTTCTCGTCCGTTGATTATCTCTATGCCGCCGGAAACCACGATTTCTGCCACTGGGTCGGCCGCGCCAAAGAAGATTACGCCTACAAATGGGAAATGATGCGCCGTTCTGCGCCGCATTTCAACTGCAACCTGTATTTCGATTCCCGGATCATCGGCGGGGTCAATTTCATCACCATCGACGACTCGTACTACCTGTTCACGGAAGGTCAGCTGGAACTGTTGAAAGCCGAGGCCGCCCGTGGACTGCCGATGGTCGTCTGTATGCATAATCCGCTGTATGAGCCGGAACTCGCCCGGCTGGTCATGGCAGAGGGCCACCCTTGTGCATATCTGACCGACCCGCCGAAAGACATACTGGCGATTTACCCGGAAGACCGGCGCAAACAGCAGACCCCGGACGAAGCCACCCGCCGGGTGTCGGAATTTCTGCGCACCGAACCGCTGGTCAAGGCGCTGATCACCGGCCACACCCACCTGAACCACGAGGGGCTGGTGGACGGACACCTGCCGCAGATCACCACGCACGGCAGCTTCGCCGGATATGTGCGGGAAATTGTGATCGAATAATGATTCCATGATAAAAAGAGCGCCTGCACCCTGTGCAATACAGGATGCAGGCGCTTTTCTTGCATTACGTATCCAGCTAAAAACTCAGTACAGCTCCGGACCGACATTTTCGGGGCGCGGCATACTGCGATTTACCAGGTAATTGTGGTACAGCACGGCTGCAACAACGCAGACAACGGCTACCACCGCATAGATGATGCCGCCGGTCGTCAGCTTATCCGTCATGGAATCCATCAGCGGTTTCATCATCGCCAATTCTGCGGCAGGCATTTCCATTATGGCCAGATTTACGCTCTGACCCAGCAGCAGTGCCAAGCCTGCATTGAGGAAATACACCACACTCAGCCAGATGAAGCCCCGCAGACGATACAGCCGCAGGACGAACAGCACCAGCGTCAGCACCACAGCCAGACCGATCACCACGTTGGTCATCGTGCCGTTGCGCAGCATCTGCACAGTAATCTGTGCGGTCTGCAGATCGGTGCCCATTTCTGCGCACAGATCCTCCGCCTTGGGCAGATTCCCCAGCAGATCCGGAATCTCCGGATACAGGGAATCCCGGATATGCTTCGCCAGTTCCTCGTCGGTCATCGCTTCGATATCCACGTATTCCTCTCCGGTCATATAGTTCCGGAAGACCGAAATCAGTTCGTCCATGTGCGCTTCCACGCAGTCCCGGACCGCCTGCTCGGTGCAGATCGAGCCGACGGATGCGCCTTCAAACTGCGCAAACAGGTCCTCTACAAACAGATCCATCACACCCGTGACCGCTTCCGTTTTCATGACCTGCATTAAAAACTCGTCCTCCGTCTCGGTGTCCTCCAAAATAGCCTCGTAGTCAATCGAGCGGATGAACTGCTTGATGGTATCCGGCTGCACCCAGTCTTCTACCGAGGCTGCCGGCGGTACGCATACTAGCCACAATGCCAGAAACAGCGCCACCGGGATGGCCGCCAGTATACCCAGCACATTCAGGATTGATTTGATTGCATTCATTTTTTTGCTTCCTTTCCAGATTTTCTGGTTTTCATTATACATCACTTTTTTCAGAATGAAAAGTATTTTTGTAATTTTTTTGGCCCTTTATTGTCATTTTTATCATCGTATCCCCGCCTGTCCCTTTTACGACTGGACAGCACCTGATTTTTATGCTATAATGAAGCCACCCTCTGACGAAAGGTCGTTTGATTTATGAAGCGTTCCAACGAAAACCGATTCGGAAAAATTTTGCGTATCCTTATGCCCGTTTTCTACGGCGTGGTATTGCTGGCCGCTCTGGCCGTACTGGTCATTGCCGTCATGACGGAAAAGCAGGATCTCTCCTTCTGGCTCAAGGGTGGGTTGGTCATCGTCACGATGACGGCCGCATTCATCGGTTCGCTGACCGGATCTCCGTCGCAAAAGAATGTCGGCAGCAAGAAAAGCCTGTACCATGAGCGCTACGGAGAATTCATCGGGCGTGCCTTTGAAACGGACCCCAAGGCCGGAAAGAAGTTTCTCAAAGCCGTGGATTGCTACGCCCACGACAAGCCTGCAGACGGTCTGCCCATTCTGAAAAAGCTGTACGATGTATGTCAGACGCAGGAGGACCGCTATGCCGTCGTCACCTTTATGGCATTGTGTCTGGACGATATGCAGATCCGCGACAAGGCCATCGAAATGTATGCTTTCTCACTGCGGATGAAGCAGAACACCACGATTGCCTCCAACATGGGGCTGTGCCACGAGCGCATCGGAGAATACGAGCCGGCAATGGCCGCCTATGAGCAGTCCATCGCCATTGACCCCAACAATGCATTCGCCCACAACAATATGGCGGTATTGCTGATCCGGCAAGGGGACTACGAAGGCGGACTGCGGTGTGCGGAAAAAGCCGTAAACATCAATCACCGGATGCCGCAGGCGCTCAATTCGATGGCGGTATGCCATTATATGCTGGGCAATATGGACGAATATCAGAAATATTACCGTCAGGCCGTGTCCGCCGGTTCCGATGGGCCCAGACTGAAAGCTTACATCAAGTCGCTCGATGCGACGGTGTGATTCCCCGAAGAAAGGAGGCCATGCGTCATGCGCCATACGATGAGATTGAGGGACGACCCCTATCAGAAGATTCGGGCAGGAATCAAGACCTTCGAGCTTCGTCTGTACGACGAAAAGCGCAAACAGGTCCGCGCGGGCGATCTGATCGAGTTCGAAAACATTGCGACCGGTGAAAAACTGCTTGCTGAGGTCATTTCTCTTCATGTATTTTCCAACTTTGAAGAGTTGTATGCCACGTTACCGCTTTTAAGCTGCGGATATACCGACAAAACTGTTCACACGGCGCACTACACCGATATGGAAGCGTACTATTCCAAAGCGGAGCAAGCGCAATATGGCGTAGTCGGCATCCGGGTGCGGTTGCTTGCCGGTTGAATCACGAAGCATATAAATGCAAAAACGACCTTACTCCGGATTGATATGCTCCCTATAGAGTAGACACTCGAAATAACAAAATTTCGAGACTACACTATAGGGGGCATTTTTATGTACAAAAGGAAAATCAAGCCAGAGGAAAAGATTGTAGCAGTAGAATCCTATTTGAACGGAAAAGAGAGCGTGCGGTCGATAGTCGAGCGTTATGGCATATATAAAGAATCTTTTCGCGCGTGGGTAAGGAATTACGAAGCCTTTGGGAAAGAAGGCTTGCAGGATAAACATCAGAA
>JAFTRF010000329.1 GCA_017462405.1 Clostridia bacterium
CCCCCGCTTGTCATCCCGACGATTGGCGCCGGGACGGCGGTCGTTGCCGGGGCGCTTGCCGGAACGGGTATTGGCGCTGCTGTATGCCAACCGGGATGTGCTGCCGGGGCGGCGTCCCTTTGCGGGCTTGGCACCCTTGCCGGGACGGTTATCCCAATCGGTTTCTGATTCGCCGGCGATCTCGCAATGAATGGGCTTGCCGCAGATCTTGGTACCCACCAACTCAGCGATACAGAATTCTTCCATACCTGCCGGCACTTCCACAATGGAGAAATCGTCGTAAATCTCGATTTTTCCGATGTCCTTGCCGGGAATCCCGGTGCGTTCGGCCACCGCTGCCACCAAATGGTTCGGGGCAACCCGGCTGCTGCGCCCAATGCTCAGGCTCAGACGTACATAACCGCCTACCTGTTCCGCAGAGGCAAATGCCTCGTCCTTGCCCGGTTCCGATACCCCATAGTGCAGCTGCAGTGCGGCTGCAGCAATAGTTTTCAGGTCGTATCCCTTATCGCACAGTCGCTGTACCCACTGATATGCGCCGTTCTGCACCGTATCGGCCAGCACTGCTTCGATTTCAGTGACTGCGCGCTCGGCCATGGATTCGGCAGCATCGCCCACCGTAGGCAGCTTACCCCGGGGAATATCGCTGCGGACCATTTTTGCCAGCTGGCCCACCGCCATGATTTGACGACGGCCGCTGCAGATGGTAATGGCTGTTCCGGTGTGACCAGCCCGGCCGGTACGGCCGATGCGGTGTACATAATACTCCGGATCCTGAGGTACGTCGTAGTTAAATACATAATCCACGCCGCTGACGTCGATACCTCTGGCCGCGACATCGGTAGCCACCAGCACCTGAATCCGACCGGCACGGAACGCATCCATCACCTTGTTCCGCTGGGACTGCTGCAAATCGCCGTGCAGTCCATCCGCAAAAAAGCCGTTTGTAATCAAGTGGGCTGTTACTTCATCCACCAGCGCCTTGGTATTGCAGAAAATCATGGCCCGGGCCGGTGCATATGCATGAAGCAGCAGACACAATGCATCCTTTTTCCGTCCCATGGGTACTTCTACATAACTCTGCGCAATGGCATCCAGCGTAATCTGTTCCCGGTTGACCTCGATCATTTGAGGATCCCGCTGAAATTCCTCCGTCAAAGCCAGAATTTCCGGCGGCATCGTGGCAGAAAACAGCACAGTCTGCCGTTCTTCCGGGATCTCCCGCAGGATTGTTTCAATATCCTCCCGGAACCCCATGCTCAGCATTTCATCGGCTTCATCCAGCACCACCATTTTTACATGGTCCAGCTTCAGCGTCCGCCGACGCATATGGTCCATAATTCGACCGGGGGTGCCGATGACCAGATTCGCTTTTTTCAGCCGCTGAATCTGTCGCTCCATGGCGGCGCCGCCATACACATCCACCGGGTAAATGTGCATCATAAATTTACACAGCTTTTTGATCTGTTCACAGCCCTGCTGCGCCAGCTCCCGGGTCGGGCACAGAATCAGAATCTGTACGTTTTCGTCGTCCGGGTCAATCCGTTCCAGCGCGGGAATGGCAAACGCTACGGTTTTGCCGGTACCAGTCTGGGAACGGCCAATCACATCCTGCCCCGTACGGATCAGCGGCACGGCACGGGCCTGAATTTCGGTGGGCTGCTCGAAGCCCATCGCCTCGATAGCACTAAGCAGCCGGGGCGAAAGCTCCATTTCTTCAAAGGAAGAAGCGATCATATATTCATCCATAACTTACGGTTCCTTTCAGTATAGAATCGGCACATTTCCGGGCATAAAAAAAGAGCCATTTGGGGGTACAAGGCTCCGGTACCCGTTGTTATGCGCTGCAAACGGATGTTATTGTAACACAGGAATTGCCGCTTGTCAAACGAAAAATAAAAAGGTCCGCCGCAAAATCCTCTTGCGGCGGATTGTATTATTCCGAATTTTTTTTGCTTATACCGTCAGCGCAAATTCCATGCATCGCCAGAAAAATTCATACCGGGCAGTTTTGCTCAGACTCCATTGCCA
>JAFTRF010000330.1 GCA_017462405.1 Clostridia bacterium
GAACGAAATGACGTTTCTACCGACAGGGGACCCCGACCGCCCGCTCGATGCGGACGCGGTATACTTCATCCGCCTGTGGTATTACGGGCGGTACAACGGCGCGACGGCCGTGCGACAGCTGAGCATCCGCCAGATCGCGCAGATCCTGCACCGCAGCGAAGCGCGGGTGAGGGAAGCACTACGAGAAACAATCACTGAATAACAAAGCCCTCTCCGTCAAAAATCGCAGATTTTTTCCACCTCTGGGGCAATGCTGTTAATTTAAGGATTTGTTCGGCCGATAGCCCCCTCTGCCTCACTTCGTTCGGCATCCCCCCAAAGGGGGGAACGAGTCGGCTGAGCGAAGCGCAAAGCGGCTGGACGCCCGCAGGGCGGACTGAGGAGGCTATCCAGAATCTGCGCAGCGAACACAAAAAGGAGGAAATTGAATGATCATCATCCAAGCATGGCAGTGGGACACGGATGTCCCGATAAAAATCCCGTGGGGCAGTGCCGCCGTCCCGGAACTGGACTTCATGCCGGACACCGGAACGGGCTGTGCCGTTACGCCGACGCTGACCGACGGAACACTGACAGCGCAATGCCCGCCGCAGCTGCTCACCAGCAGCCGCCCGATCCAGATTTACGCCCGGCTGGGCAACACCATCGACCGGGTCGGCATGATCTGCATCAAGCCCCGCCCTAAGCCGCCGGACTATATCGACACGCCAGAGGCGGTGCGGACATGGGAGATGCTCCGGGCAGACATGGGCGACCTGTCCGGGCTTGAAACAGAAAACAAGGAAAGTCTGGTGGCGGCCATCAACGAGACGGCCCACAGGTGGGGCGAAGAAGTCTCCGGCGCGACGGTAGGACAAATCATCACCGTCGCTGCCGTGGACGATGCCGGACGGCCTACCGCATGGACACCGCTCACGCTGACCACGGAAACGTGGTCCTTCACGATGGAGGACGGCTCCGAGGTGACGAAAGAGGTGTACATCCGATGAATCTGGCCAATGTAAAGGCGCTGAACATCCCGGAAGGCTCGGTAAAGGCTTTTACTGCAGACGACACCATCATGTGGACTCCACCCCAGCAGGAACTGCCCATCAATCCGGAGTTTCAGATTATCAGTGGAAAGTTTAAGACCGCAAAAGCGAATGTCGGCAAGGTGGCAACGCTGGGCGTGAGTGTAACTAAAGGCCACAACATCACCAACATCCACATTGTCAGCGATCTTGGACGGGTGGTGGAACTTACCAAATTCGTTGTTAGCACAAGGCCAACAGATAAAGATAGCGTCACAGCCATCCTTCCCGCCGTGGAAGAAGATATTGGCGAGCGCACGTACACCTACTATATCATCAGTGGCAACGGCTACCGCACCGCCGAAGCAACAGCATCTATTGAAATTATAAGCTGACCTAAAAGCACCGTCTCCGAGCACTGTAAAGGAGCGAAACAATGGCAAAGAAAAAGAAATACATCATCACCTACAAAAACTGGCTACCCTATGCCCGCGCCACAGATCACCGGGGCTTTATCTCCAAACGCTACGGTACCGGCGGCCACACCGGCATCGACAGCGTGAACGACCGGTACGGCAACCCCGTCTGTGCGGTGCTGGACGGCACCGTGACGGGCGTATACAAAACGTCCCTGCTCGGCAACGTGGTGGAGTACACCGCCAGCCGGGTGCTGATCGCGCACTACCATCTGGCGAAGGTGTCCGTCCGCACCGGCGACCGCGTCACCGCCGGGCAGACCATCCTCGGCATCGAGGGCAACACCGGCAGCTTGTCCAACGGTAAACACCTGCACACGTCCATGTACGTGGACGGCGTGCTGACGGATCCGGAACCGTATCTTTCCGGGGAGAAATCATTCGACGAATTCAAGGAGGAAAATTATATGGCAGCACGCAAAGTCATCCGCGACGATCTGAATCTGCGCACCGGTGCCGGCACGCAGTACCCCTCGCTGGGCTGTATCCCGGCCGGGAACATTATCAACCCGACGGAAGTCATCCACGTCGGCGCGGCCGCGTGGGGCAAGCACACGTGCATCCTGTCCGACGGCGCAGAGCATACCGGCTGGAGCAATCTGAGCGACACGTGGAGCGAACCCTACGGCGGCACACTGATGCCGTACAAGCCCGACGACGGTGCCGCGGCCAAGCTGGCGGCGGCTGAAAAGCAGATCGCCGCTCTGCAGGGGAAAATCGACGCAGTCAAAGCGGCGGTCGAATGAAGCCCCAAAAAAGAACCGTACACCGCAGAAAATGCAGTGGACCGGTGGGGGTCAAGGGGGTTGAGACTCATTGCGTCGAAGCTGCGTTGAGGCTCAACCCCCTTGTGCCCTTTTTGGTGACTTTTTGTGGCACAACAAAAAGTCACTGCCCGCCGCACAGGCGAAAAGCTTAATTACAAAACAAAACCCGGACAAATGCAACGAAGCCATCTGCCCGGAAGAAAAAGGAGCGTATCTTTATGAAAATTCTCGAATGGATGAATCTGACTCTCCGAAGTCTGGACGGTGAGTCCATGGCCATCACCGGCGGCCTCGCCGCTCTGGGCGCATGGATTCTCGCCGAACTGGGCGCACTGCTGCCGGTGGTGATCGTACTGACGGTGGTGATGCTCATCGACTACCTCACCGGCCTCATCAAAGCCGGAATGTCCGGCACCATCAACTCCACCAAGGGACGCAACGGTCTGATCAAGAAGTTCATGTACATCGTTACCGTAGCGGTGGCTTGCGTAGCCGATTACATGATC
>JAFTRF010000331.1 GCA_017462405.1 Clostridia bacterium
CGGGCGCGCAGTTCTTCGGACAGCTTCATTGTGTGTATCTTCCTTTTCCGGTTATTTTTGCAGAGAAAAAGCCCTCTGCAGGCTGTTGTCTGCAGAGGGCGTATAAAACGCGGTACCACCTCTTGGTTGCTCCGGCCTCACGGCACAAAGCCTCACGAAGTACAGAATATACTTCTGCGCAGTAACGGGCGCACACGGCTTTACCTACTTGCAAACGGTTCAATAAAGCGGCTCCGGGATGTATTTCGGCCGTCCGGCGTACCTGCTTGCACCCACCGCAGGCTCTCTGAAACGTTGCTCGGCGTACTTCTTCCCTTCGTTGCCATTGCTACCTATTAAAGCACAGAATACGGATTTTGTCAAGCATTTTCCGCGGTTTCCAGCAATTCTTCCGCGCTGTGGAGCTGCAGTTCCGTCGGCTGATCGGTACCGCTCATGATGCGGGCCAGTTCCTGCCGGCGTCCCTCCCGTTCCAGCGGGCGCACCTGCGTAGCGGTACGTTCGCCGCGGACTTTTTTCTCGATCAGCAGATGGGTATTCGCGTGCGCCGCGATCTGTGCCAGATGGGTCACGCACAGCACCTGACGGTCGCCTGCTACCTGACGCAGCTTTCGTCCGACCTTCAGTGCGGCCCGGCCGCTGATGCCGGTATCCACTTCGTCGAAAATCAGCGTATCAATTTCATCCTTGTCCGCCAGCACGTTCTTGATGGCCAGCATCAGGCGGGACATTTCACCGCCGGACGCGATCTTGGTCAACGGCTTGGGCGGTTCACCGGGGTTGGTGGAAATCTTAAATTCGATGCGGTCACAGCCTGTTGCGTTGAGGTTGCCGTATTCGTGGGCAATTTCCAGCCGCACACGAGGCATATCCAGATAGGCCAGTTCTTCCGTCACCCGGCGGACAAATACTTCACCGATCTGTTCCCGCTTCTCTGACAAGGCCAGTGCCAGTTCCTTGGCATGGGTACCGGCGGCGATGTATTCTTCTTCCAGTCTGGCCCGGTGCGCATCGGCATTTTCAATCTGATCCAGCCGGGTCTGCGCATCCTCCAGAAAAGCAAGCATTTCTGCTTCGTCGGAGCCGTATTTCAGGCTGAGACGGTACAGCTGGTCCAACCGTGCCTCAATTTCGTCGAGTTCGCCGGGGTAGCTGTCTCCCTCGTCTACCGCCGAGCGCAAGCCCTCTGCCGTGTCCTCCAGTTCGTAGGATGCATCGTTCATCTGGTCGGCGTATTCCTTCAGCTCCGGCATATACCGGGCGGCCTCTGCCAGCTGCTGTGCCGCCGTACGCAGCTGCTGGATGACGCCGCTGTATTCCTCGTCGCCGGACAGCACCCCGCGGGCTCCGTCCACAGCCGTCTGGATCCGTTCGGCATTCTGGATGACCGCGCGCCGCTCCGTCAGTTCATCCCGTTCGCCGACCCGCAGCTGTGCGCCCTCCAGTTCATCGATCTGATACCTCAGCAGTTCCAGCTGACGGTCGCGTTCCAGTTCGTTGACCTCTGCATCCGCCAGCCGGTGCTTCAGATCCACCGCCACGCGATAAGCAGCGTAATATGTTTCCAGTTCCTGCTCCAGCCCGCCCAGCACGTCCAGATAATGGATGTGCTGCAAAGGCGACATCAGCTGCTGGTTGTCGTGCTGCCCGTGGATGTTCAGCACCATCCGTCCAAATGCGCGGACCGCTGCGGCCGGCGCAGGGGTACCGTTGATGCGGCAGGTGCTTTTGCCTGCCGCCGTCAGATCCCGCTGCAGGATGACCGCGCCGTCTTCATCGGAAAAACCGTATTCATTCAGCACATCCAGTGCTTTTGGCGAAACCGATTCAAACAATGCCGTCACCCGCGCACGGGACGTTCCGGTACGGATCAGGTCCCGGCTGGTACGCTCGCCAAGCACCGCATTCAGCGAATCGATGATGATGGACTTACCAGCACCGGTTTCACCGGTCAGGACATTCAGCCCCTGTGTAAAATCAATGGATGCGCGCTCGATCACGGCCACATTTTCAATGCTGAGATTCACCAGCATACGGTCTCACCTCCTTGTTCTTTCATAATTAGTGTTATTTGTTCTGTTCAAAGCATGAGTTTTTTCAGTTCGGCAACCATGGCGGCCGCATTGCTTTCGGAACGAACCAGAATAAAGATGGTGTCGTCTCCGGCAATGGTCCCCACCGTACCGTCCCAATGCAGGGAATCCAGCGCGGCACATACGGCCTGCGCCATTCCCACCATACATTTGATTGCAACAATATTCCCTGCATAGTCAATGCTGTTGACCGAATCCGGGAACAGTGCATGAAATTTACTGGATACGTCACTGCTGCTGCTTTTCCCGGTAGAATAGCGGTACTGACCGTCCGCCCCCTGCACCTTGACCAGCCGCAGTTCCCGGATGTCACGGGAAATGGTGGCCTGCGTGACATCAAAATCCGCTGCACGCAGATGTTCCAGCAAGCCCTCCTGCGTATTGATGGGATAGGTCCGGATCAACTCCAGAATTTTTGCATGGCGCTTCTTTTTCATCATTTACTCCCTCTCGGATGTAAAAAATCCGCTCAGTCATCCTTGCCGGAAAACTTTGCTGTGAACACACTGTAAAACGAGCGGGGCTTCAGCTGAATCAGCTTCAGCTGCTGCGATGCCTGACGGATCGTCACGCAATCTTCCGATTGCAGCTGATACACCTCGTCACCATCCACCGCCACATTGATCCGTTCCCCGTCCCGCAGCCGGATATGTACCGTCAGGTCGCTTTCTGCGCCGAACACCGTGGGACGCGCCACAAGCGTGTGGGGACAGATGGGCGTCATCAGGATGCAGTGCGTCGCCGGATCAATAACCGGGCCGCCGGCCGACAGCGAATACGCAGTAGAACCGGTTGGGGTTGCAAAAATCAGACCGTCTGCCCGGTACTGGCATACCCGATGTCCCCGGTATTCCACGTCCAGTTCGATCATATGAAACAGACTGCCGCGGGAAATATACACATCGTTGACTGCCGTACAATATACGTCGCCCGTCTGCCGCCGGAGTGCAATGTCCAGCAGGATACGCGGTGTGACGGTATAATCACCGCTCACCAACTGCTTCAGCACGGAAATTTCGCCGGGTTCCAGTTCCGCCAGAAAACCCAGCCGTCCGCTGTTGACGCCGACCAACGGACGATCATATTTCACGGCGTGCTTGGCCGCTTGAATGATCGTGCCGTCGCCGCCCACTGTAATGACCGCCGTACAAGCCGCCATCATGGCATCGTAATCCGCCACATAGTCCGCCTCCATCCCCATTGTCTGAGAACGCAGGGCCTCCAGCATGAGCGGACGGCCGCCGGCTTCGTTCA
>JAFTRF010000332.1 GCA_017462405.1 Clostridia bacterium
CCGATGGCGTGGGACAATTCGCCGTATTACGGCTTCAGCGATGCGGAGCCATGGATGCCGGTTGCATCCCGTGGTGGGGAAATCAATCTGGAGAACGATCTGAAGGCAGAGAGATCCGTATTCCGGTTTTATCAGGCGGTGCTGAAGCTGCGGAAGGAACACGGCGCGTTCCGGCAGGGTACATTTGATGTTCTGTCCCGGAAAGAGGACAACTTCTTTGCGTATGAACGGAGTCTGGGCGAAGAAAAATTTACCGTCGTGTGCAACTTTGAGGTACCGTCGGAAATCAATTGTCCGGGAATGACCGGCGCACCGGTGCTGACCAACTGCAATATGCAAGCCGGGGAACATCGTTTCCCACTGTATGGGGTGGCAGTGTACCGGAATTAAAGAGCTGTCGTACGAATGCCCGGATGCATTGCGGAAAATTATTGGAGCAAAGAAAGACTGACACCATGGCAGAGTAAACAGCACGACATTCCGAAAGGACGGAATCCGAAGAAAATTTCCGGATTTCGTCCTTTTTCAGTATCTTTTGTGTGAATTTTGTCGTCATATATATTGAAAGGGAAATTTGAAGCGAAAGGGGGAAGTAAGCCATGAGCGATTTGCAAATCAACCGCACCGATGCAGAAATCATTGCACTGTATCTGGAGCGGGACGAGCAGGCTATTGCCGAAACAGACCTGAAATATGGCAGTTGGCTGTTGGTGGTGGCATACAACATCCTGCATAATTACAGCGACAGTGAAGAATGCCGGAACGACACCTACCTCAGCGCATGGAATCACATTCCGCCCGACCAGCCGCAGGTACTGCAAGCCTATCTGCTAAGGCTGACCCGTAACCATGCGTTGGATCGCTGGCGGCTGCTGCACCGGAGCAAGCGCATTTCACCGGAGGCAATGGTGCCACTGTATGAACTGGAAAATGTACTGCAGGATCATCCGGCAGAAGCAAAGATGGACAGTGCCGCAATTGCGGAAGGCATCAATGACTGGATGGCGGCGGCAACCCCGCGTCAGCGGTATATTTTTCTCAGCCGCTACTACTGTATGCGGCCGCTGAAAGACATTGCGGAGCGCACCGGGCTGAGCGTGCCGGGGGTGAAAAAAGCACTGGCAAAAATCCGGCAGGAACTAAAAGAAAGACTGACACAGGCGGGGGTGAGCCTATGAAAACAGAGAAATGGATGGAAGCTTTCACGCAGATCAAAAACGAATGGATCGAGGAATTCGTCCGGACCGATCAGGCGGCAGAACAAAAAGCCCGGAAAACCGGTCGGAGAACGGTTTCGCTGGGACGATGGATGACGGTGGCAATGAACGTCGCGGCTACTGCGGTGGTTGTGCTGACTGGCATTTGGTTGTTCAATCAATCCCAAAAGCTGCCGGAGTTGTCCACTGGTGGCGTAGGGACCGAGGATTTGTATCCGATTTGCTTTGAGACAGAGGCAGATTGGGTGGATTACGAAGCGGCGCTGGAGAAAATCGCCGCCGAACGAATCGCCCGCAACGCAGAGTGGGTGCTGGAGGATTACGACCCCGAAAGGGATTCCGCTGCATGGCTGGACGTGTGCCTGAGTGCGTATTACCCATGGACGAGATGGGATCTGCTGGCGATCGAAAAACTGCGCAAGGCCCGGTCCGGAGACTCGGCTATGCTGCCGCGCTACAACGACGAAGCGTTTAAGCATTCACAGATGAAGTGGAGCAGCAATGATGGGGTACGGAGGGCTTTTTGGTTAAGTATGTATTCCACGGCGTTTCAAAGTCAGCTGGGAAGTAGCGTGCGTATCGACTACACCTATCTGGAACCGGAAGCGTATCTGTATCCGGACTTAAAAGCCGATGCGTCGATGCCGTTGAAGGAAATTGTGGACACCCTTGGAGCAGCTTATGGAAAGAAGTGCAGCAGCGTCCGCGTTTCGCTGGGCGACCGGACGGTGGATGCGCTGACCAGACGGTCGGGCGATAACGGCGAGAACTGCATCTATTATTTTTTGTACGACAATGTACTGGTCAGAATCAGTGCCGCCTGTGGGAATGACGCACTGGAGGCGTGGATGGCTGCGCTGACATTTCAAAGGAAGTGATTGTGATGAAAAAAATCATACAGAACTGCATCCCACTCCTTTTGACCTTAATGATGGCAGGTGCCGTTGTGATTTTGGTTTCCGGCAGAGAAAAACCGCGGATCACGATCGAAAGACCCGAAATTCCTTCTTATCCGATGGTTGATTCCGAACAGAATTATAGCCTTGTTGTAAAATTTTTATTTACCCCATCCGAATGGCAGCAGCGTTACGCACAGGTTGTCAAAAGGCAATCCCGCGGACATCCGTATGTGCAAGAAGAATGGTATAACGCCAAAGTCCAGAAACTGCACGATATGCGGCAAAATCAGCCGTTGGTGGTGCCGTATTACGCGAACAATTCCTATGAGCTTATTTCAGATGGTTTGGTTGTATGGTATTCGTCTGACTTGTTCGGCTTGTCGTGGACTTACTATCCCATATGGAATGACATCACGATCCGCATCGCTTTTACAGATGTAACGCCGCAGGCAACGATGCTGGAAACGATCCGGCAATGGAATCCGCAGTTTCCTTCGCCGGAGGAACCCGGTACCGCATTCAAAAGCGTCACCGAGCGGACGATTCAGCTGCGGGACCGGACGGTACAGGCACTGGTCACGGAAAACGCGCATTTTGACCGTATGACCACCTATTTTATGTACGACAATATGCTGATCGCCGTACACGGTCCGGCGGCAGAGTGTACCGATCATTGGTTTTCCTTTCTGTCGTTTGTGGCGCTGACCCAGAACAGCGACGGAAAGTACGAACTGCAGCAGCTTTCCGGGGAATGATAACGGTCTGCAATCAGCCCCAAATGTTAACTTTAAACCCTTGGACCGTCCGGGAGGCCGGTTCCTGCGAAGTGATCTGCAGGGGCCGGCGTCCTCGACGGACCACATGAAATCTTGAAGTTGACAGCATCCAACAGAAAAAATCCCGCCGACGGAATGAACCACGTCAGCGGGATTTGTTTTGCAATATTTTTTCTTTTACAGCCGCTCCGAGGAATGCGGCACGGTGCGGGCGGCACCGGAATCGGACAGCCCGAAAAAGTCGATCAGTGCATTCAGATACTGATTCGGTGCAGCCAGATAACTCAGCCCGTGGTCGGCACCGGGAATGAGGACCAGCTTCTTTTTGGCGGCGCAGGCAGTGTAGTTTTTCACGCTCATTTCGCAGGGTACATAGTCATCATCGGCACCATGGAAGAAAATGACGGGAACCTTGCAGTGCCGGACGGCTTCCACAGGCGAATATTCGTCCGGGTCAAAGTGGCCGAACAGGCGGGCACCCAGCCGTACCAGCGGATACAGCAGTTTGTCCGGCAGGTGGAGCTGGCGCATGACCTTCTGGATGATTTCCTTGGCGGAGGTAAAGCCACAGTCTGCCAGCACACCGATGACGTTGTCCGGCAGCTCCTTACCGGCGGCCATCAGCACCGTAGCGGCCCCCATGGAGATGCCGGTCAGAATGATCCGGACGTCGGGACCAAAATGCTGTACCATGTAGCGTACCCACGTCAGGCAATCCAGATGTTCATGGATGCCGAAAGTGGTGACATTGCCTTCGCTGTGGTTGCTGCACCGTTGATCCACGATCAGCGCACTGCGCCCCAGCGCAAAGCAACGCTGCGCTCCGCCACACAGATCCCGGTCGGCGGAACCCCGGTAGCCGTGGAACATCAGTTCCACCGTGGCGCCCGGTGCGTATTCGTAATATTTGCCGCGCAGCGTCAACCCGTCAAAAGACGTGACGGAGACTTCTTCGCAAGGCATGGCGCGGATCTCTTTCATCCAATGCACCATCTGATCCCGGTAGGGGTCGTAGGCCTCTCCGTCGGGGGTGACGAATTGTTCAAAATGTTCTCGTTCCCGCTGACGATCCTTGTCCGAGACGAAAAAGACCATCCGGAAGCAGAGATATGCTCCCAGCAGCACCAGCAATGCCGGAATGCCGAGACAGAGCAAAACAATTATTGCGATTTTCACACGATCACCTGATTATTTATCGAATTTTTCTTATTCTACTACAAATCCCATGTGATTGCAACCATGCGCAGAAAAAATGCGTCTGCAGAAACGATCTCAAAAACAAGAATAAAGTCGAATGTGTGCGGAAGGCGTCCGGAGGATTGCACATCCGGCCGGACTGTGATATAATGTAGAACAGAAATTGTGCTGCGACAGGATGCACCACAAGGAGGCAATACAATGAATTATTGGCAGCAAAGCAACCGGAATATTTACGTCGCCGCCCACCGGGGCTGGCGCGCCAGATACCCCGAAAATACCATGGCTGCGTTCCGGGCAGCGCTGGAACTGGGGACAGACCAGATTGAAACGGACGTGCGTGTCACGCGGGATGGGGCGCTGGTGCTGATACATGACGACACGGTGGACCGTACCACCAATGGGCATGGCAAAGTGTGTGAGTTGACGTTGGCGGAACTGAAAGCGCTGGATGCCGGAAACGGTGAACGGATTCCGACGCTTGACGAACTGATGGAACTGGTGAAAGACCATCCCACCATAACACTGGATCTGGAACTGAAGGAATACCCGATCGGGGAATGGGCGACCACAGCCTTTGCAGTGTGCGACCGGGTATTGGCCACGGTAGATGCGTACGGCTTTACCGACCGATGTGTGATCAACTCGTGGAACGGTGCGTTGAACGAATACGTGTACCGTACGTACGGGCGCAAATATCGCCAGCACGTGTATTACCCCAAAAAGCACTTGGGCGTATGCACCATCGACCCGTATGCATACGGATACTGCGCCTGCGTGTTCGGGCGGCTGGACAGCCCGCAGTTTCATGCAGAGGTCCGGCAGTTTCATGCGGATACGGGGGTCCGGGTATGGGCCGGATCGTATGCAAAAGACGAGGCCTCCATTGAATGTGCGGTGCAGTTCGGTGCCGAGCTGATCACCTGCGACAACCCCGATGAGGTACTGGAAATTTTGCGGCGGAAAGGCCTGCATCCTTAACAGAAAAGGCGGTGGATAAATATGATTACCAGTCAGGTAAACCAGCTGCTGTCCTGCACGCTGGAAATATTGCAAATGATGCTGGAGTCTGGTGCGGAGATTTACCGGGTGGAGGAAAGTGCCCGGCGGGTCTGTCAGGCTTACGGTGCACGGCGCGCAGACGTTTATGCGACCACATCCAACATCATCCTGTCGGTGGAAGTGGCGGAAGACGAAATCAAAACTCACACCCGCCGCATCCAGCAGATCGTCACGGATATTGAGCGCATGGACCGGCTTAATTCGTTGGTACGGCGCATGGCTTCGGAACGGCCGGAACTGAGTGAGGTCCGGCGGGAAATCGAAGCCATCAAGCATACACCGGTGTACTCCGATCCGGTGACGATTTTGTTTTACGGAATTACGGCCGGCGCATTTTACGTGTTTTTCGGCGGCCGGAGCCTGTGGGGTGCGCTGTACGGCACATTGATCGGTCTTTGCGTCGGGGTACTGAGCATCCTGTTCGGCCGGATGCAGACCAACCGCTTTTTGGGACGGTTCCTTTGTTCGCTGTTTGCTTGTTCTGCGGCATTTGCCGGGCATGGAATGGGACTGGCGGGCGATGTGGGCTTTCTGATCATCGGCAACATCATGACGCTGATTCCGGGGGTCGGGCTGACCAACTCGTTGCGGGATTTGTTTGCCGGGGACAGCATCTCCGGCGCATTGCGGATGATCGATGCGCTGATTCTGGCGGCTTCCATTGCCTGCGGTTACATTGTCACCATTTTCTTGTTTGGAGGTGTAGCCGGATGACCCCGTGGATTGAAATCATCGCCGCATTTTTCGGTACATTGGGCTTTGCGTTTCTGTTCAACATCCGCGGCAGCAAGCTGTGGTATGCTGCGCTGGGCGGTATGCTGGCGTGGGCGCTGTTTCTGCTGCTAGCCCCGGTGGTCCCCAATGAGGCCGGACGCTATTTCATTGTGTCCGTGTGCACGACCTGCGGCGCAGAGGTGATGGCGCGTCTGCTGAAGACACCGGCCAGCACTTTCTGCATCATCTGGCTGTTGCCGCTGGTACCCGGCGGTGCGCTGTATTACACCATGACTTACGGGCTGGCGGGGGAATGGATGCTGTTTGCGGAAAAAGCGGTGTACACCATTGAACTGGCTGTGGCATTGTCGCTGGGCATTGTGCTGGTCACGGCGGCGGTGCGCCATCTGCCGTATTTCAAGTCGAAAAAATGTCCGAAACAGGCGCAGAAAACCCGATGATTCATATTGATTCTGACGAAAAATTATGCTACAATGATGAAAAGCGTCCACATCATACAGTAAAGGAAGGAACACCATGAAAAAACTCACTTATGTGAAGGACCTGTTGATTATGTTCGCTGCCAGCGTGATTTCGGCGATTGCACTGCATTGCTTTGTAGGTCCGGCCCATTATGCCCCCAGCGGAATTGACGGCATTTCCATGATGACACAGGAACTGACCGGCATCAATATGGGTTATGTGTCGTTGATGATCAACATCCCGCTGCTGATCGTGGCATGGTTTTTCATCAGCCGCAAGTATGTGGTGTACACGACCATTTTCACGGTGATGACCTCCGGTATGCTGGTGGTCATGGAGAATTACTTCCCGGAACTGATTTATCAGACGGAAAACAATCTGTGGATTTCGGTGTTTACCTCCGGTATTATTATGGGTGCCCGGACAGCCATGATGATGAAAATCGGCGGCTCCTCCGGCGGTGTGGACATCATTGCTTCGGTGATTCAGAAACAGCGGCCCTATCTCAATATTGAGACTCTGATTACGGCGGCCTGTTACATCATCATCGGCGCATCGTTTTTCGTGTACGGCAACATCGAGAGCGTGATCATGTCGGTGGTGCAGATGCTGATTTTCAATCTGTCCATGAATTCCATGATGAAGAGTACCCGGAATGCGGTAGAGGTCAAGATCATCACCAGCGAGCCGGAGCAGTTCAAGAAGGACATTCTGGAGGATCTCAAGCACGGCGGTACGGCCATCAAATGCACCGGTATGTATACCGATGACGAAAAGACCATGATCGTCACGCTCATCAACATCCGCCAGATGAACGATCTGATCAAAATCTCCCGGAAATACCCCGATTCGTTCATTTACTTCAGCGAGGCCAGCGGCGTATGGGGCAACTTCCGTTGGCACAAGCACGATCCCGTATAAAGGCATATGGACTCCCTCCGGAAACCGGAGGGAGTTTTTTTGCGTGGTTGCACCGGACCGGAAAGTGTGCTATAATAAAAATAAATACAGAACAGCACTGCAATAAGAGGTTTGCGAAGTTGATGAGCCCTCTCAGTCTCGTCGCTACGCTCCTCGCCAGCTTTCCCAGGGGGAGAGCCAAGAAACGGGTTTAGAACTTTGAAAAGCCTTCTTGCCTCTCCCTTCGGGAGAGTGTGGCCGCATTATCTTCGATAACGCTGTCGTAGGGCTGACGGAGAGGGCTTTTCGGGCATCGCAAAATCCTGAAGCGAACAACATTACAACAAGAGAGGTGGCACGATGAAAGACAGATGTGAAGCGTTGACGCGCCTGCTGCGGCAAAGCAGGCGGGTAGTCTTTTTCGGCGGGGCAGGCGTATCCACCGAAAGCGGCATCAAGGATTACCGCAGCAAGGACGGATTGTACAACACAGTGAAGGAATACGGCGTTCCGCCGGAAACCATTCTGAGCCGCAGTTTCTTTCTGAAAAATCCGGAAATCTTCTACGACTTCTACTACAAATATTTCCTCAGCGAAACGCCGGCACCCAATCCGGCGCACCTTGCGCTGGCGAAACTGGAGCGGATGGGCAAGCTGACGGCGGTCATCACACAGAACATCGACGGTCTGCATCAGGCGGCCGGCAGCCGGAACGTGCTGGAACTTCACGGCACGATTTCGACGTACCACTGCATCCGCTGCTGCAAGCCGTACCCGGTGGAAGATGTGGCCGCGCTGCACGGCGGAGTGCCCCGGTGTCCGCACTGCGGCGGACTGATCCATCCGGATGTCGTGCTGTACGAGGAGGGCCTTGACGATGCGACGGTGGATGCGGCCATCAACGCACTGGCGGCGGCAGACCTGCTGATCATCGGCGGTACATCGCTGGCGGTGTATCCGGCGGCGTCGTTCCTGCGCTTTTTCGGCGGGGAACACATCGTGCTGATCAACCGGGATGCGACACCGTACGATGACCGGGCGGAGCTGATTTTCCGCGAAAGCATCGGTCAGGTGCTGAAAAGCGCAACGGAACGGCTGTAACCTCAGCTTTTTTGTGAAATCTATTGCTTTTCCATAGGAAAAAGTGTAGAATAAAAAGAAATACAAATCCGAATCGATTGAGAGGAAATGATATTATGAAGCAGTTGACTGCGATCATCATCGGCGCGGGCGGCCGCGGCTGCACTTACGCCGAGGAAATGAAAAAAATGCCGGAACACTTCAAGGTGGTCGGTGTGGCCGATACCGATCCGGTGCGTGTGAAAGAGTTTGCCGAGTACCACAACCTGCCGGCAAGTGCCTGCTACGATGACTGGCGCTC
>JAFTRF010000333.1 GCA_017462405.1 Clostridia bacterium
ATGGGACTTCTTCTTGAGATGCAGAATCGTCCATCCACAACAGCCTTGTATGTGATTTCTGTTCGTCAGCACGAAATTTTGCCCATCAGGAACTTCTCATCCCTCAATCCGGCTTCCTTCAGATTCCACCTCACGATGGACCCCCTTGCCTTCGGCTAATACTTCCTACTACCAAGCGCATAGTGGACTTTCACCACCAAGTTATCGCCCATGCCGGGCGCACATCAAAAATGCTCCTGCATCGGACGATGCAGGAGCATTTTTGTATGGTATTTTGCAAATAGGATCCTTACAGCGTCCGGATTTCAAACGGAAGTTCCATCCGGACGGCATAGTTCACCGCCTCGCTGCCGGACGGTACGCGAAGGAGCACTCCCGCATTCTTGTTAAACAGCTGCTTGCCGAATTTCTGTACACCGGACGAAAGGCACACTTCCCGCAGTCCCTTGCACGGCACGAACGCATTGTCACCGATTTCCGTCACGCTGTCGGGTATGACCACCACTTCCAGATTGTTGCGTTCCGAAAAAGCCGATTCCCCGATGCAGGTCACACCGTCCGGAATCACATATTTGTCCGCTTTGCCGCAATGGTCGAACAGGATGTTCCGGAAATACACGGCACCGTCCGCATCTGCCAGATGGCGGCAGCCCTTAAATGCACACGGGCCGACCGTCTCCAATCCGACCGGAACATTGATGCTTGCCAGATCGGTACATCCGCGGAATGCCTCCCGGCCGATATGGATCAGCCCCTCCGGCAGAATCATCGCCCGGAGGGATGCACAGCCTGCGAATGCGCGGTCGCCGATTTCCGTAACCCCGTCCGGCAACCGATGGGTCGTCATGCTGCGGCATTCCTCAAAAGCCTGTGCGCCGATGTACGTCAGTCCGGCAGACAGTGTCGGATGCAGGTGCATACAGTGGCGGAAGGTGCGTTCTTCTATGCGTACAACACCCACGGGCAATTTCACCATCCGTAATGCCCAGCACAGTTCAAATGCCCCTGTGCCGATGCGGGTCAGCCCGGCGGGCAGATTGATTTTTTCCAGATGAACACACCGATAAAAGGCACGGTCATCAATTTCCGTCACGCTGTCTGGCAGCACCACCTCCGTCAGCTGTTCCATCTGTTCAAACGCATCTTCGCCGATGCGGGTCACTCCATCCGGAACAACGATCTTTTTTGCACGGCTGTAACAACGGTACAACACATCGCCGGCAATCAGCATTCCCTCGGTGGGTTCGACCGGAGACTGCATTTCCAGCACATCTGCCCCCTCAATACGCAGATTTTCTGGAAAATACAGATCTTCCAGCGCATGACACCCGTCAAAGATATGCTTTCCGATGGTCATCGTATCATTCAGAACCATCACACGGCGAAGCTCGGTACATTCCTCAAATGCATGTGCACCGATCTGCGCCACCCGGTCCGGTATGGTAACTGTCTCAATATTGGTGTGGCAAAATGCATACGGCGCGATACGTGTCACGTTCTCCGGTACGGTGATGTCGGTTTCACTTCCGTTATACTCATACAGCAAGCCCTCGATCACCCAAAATCCGTCCGGATCGCGCAGATTGGAGCAATACTCAAACGCATCACGGGGTGCGGTCCAGCCGTCCTCCGGCAGATTTTCCAGCGTTTTCAGAGAACTGTTGTAAAACATCCGTTCCGGAATATGTGTCAACCTGGACGGCATACGTACCCGTTTCACAAAACTATAAGAAAACACGCTCTTACCGATGTGCGTGATGCTGTCGGGGAGAAATACATATCTGATGTTGTGAGTATAGTGGAATGCCTCTGCCGCAAGAACCGTCACCGTATCCGGGACGATCACTTCCTCCTGCGTTTTATTGCACCGGAACAGCACGTGACCGCACTGAATCCAGCCATCGACTTCCATTTTGGGGCATCCGGTAAATACATCGCACCCCACATCCACAACGCTGGGCGGGATATCCACCTTCTCCAGCTCCGGGCAGTAGCTGAACGCAAAGCTTCCGATGGAGGTAACACCCTCCGGTACCGAAATCGCCCGGATGTTCTGCCGGATCGCTTCTTTCTCCGGATCATCCCGCTCGCCCATCAGCCAGCTATCCAGCGCAGTGACCGGCCGTTTGCCGACCCGCGGCGGAATCTGCACCTCATCGTCCGTACCCTTATAGGCAGTCAGCATTACCGTGTCATCCGGTAAAATCCGATATGACCACTGCTTCCGGATCTCCGATACGCTGTACGGATCCCGGAGTATCGCCCGTTCCAAACGCCGGATGTACTGTTCCGGTGTTTCTGCAATGTGCGTGCCTTTCCAGTTCATCAGAAATGCCACACACTCCGTAGCCCCTGCCGCCGCAGCCGGATTCAGATACTCCGGCACGATGTTGTCTGCTGTGATGCGTCCGGCCTCCGCACAGGCTGCAACCATGTCTGCCAGATCTTCCGTAAAGGCTTTTTCAAGCAGATATTTGCGCTGCTTTGCGGCATAAGCACGGTATTCTGCGGTCACGGTGCTGTTCCGATAGTGCTCCGGATGACGGAAAAAGGTCAGCACTGCCTGGTGCTTGTCCTTCGATACAGCAAAACCCTTCAGTTTCTGATTGGGCGCCAGAAAACAGACCTGCTCCGGAAATGCATCCTCATCAATTTTCGCACAGCCGTCAAAATACACCGTGATCTCCTTGTAGCCTTTGAATGCGCTGCCGCTGATGCGGGTTACGGAAGCCGGAATCGTGACCTCTTTGCTGTCGCCGAAATAGCCGTACAGCGTATCGCGGACAATCACAAGCCCGTTCTCATCGGCCAGCTTGCGGCAGCCGATGAACATGGTCGTGTCCAGGTACTTTACCGAATCCGGGATCTGAATGGACTCCAGATTGTGACACCCCACAAAAGCGCCTTTGCCGATCCGGATCACACCGTCCGGAATGTGAATGTGACGGAGCAGCCGACAGCCGGAAAATGCCTGTTTTCCGATCCATTTTACGGTTTTGGGCAGGATAATCTCAGTCACATTGCTTCCTTCTGCAAATGCCTGCGCCCCGATGGCGCGCAGACCAACCGGAAACTCCACCTTTCCGGAACCCCAGAATTCAATCAACTCATCATTACGGGTAATGTTCGCATCCTTCATTTGTATTTCACTCCTTTGATCGACGGACCGCGCTCATTCCGCTGGCTTCCACTTCAATTTGTTTTCCGCTGCATAAACGGCCGCAGGGCTGCCCGCCGGAATTTCCAGCACTAACCGTTCACAGCCCCGGAAAACGTCGTTCCCAAGTCCCTGCTGTCCACCCGGCAAGGCTGCCCGCGTCAGTGCCTCGCACCAGCCGAATGCGGTAGCACCGATCCGCATCACCTGCGGCGAAATGCGGATCTGCCGGATGTTCCGGCAATACACAAACGCCGAAACGCCGATGTCGGTCAGGCTGTCCGGCAAATCTGCCTCTGTCAATGCCTCGCACCGTTCAAATGCGCCTCTTTCAAGGACACGCAGATGGCCCGGCAGGTGAACGGTCCTCAGATTTTTGCAGAATGCAAATGTTTTCTCATAAATGGTCGTAATCCCGTCGGGAATCCGGACGGTTGCCAGCGCATTGCACATATGAAAAGCCCGCGCCCCCAGATGCACCAGTGTTTCCGGCAAAAGGACCTGTGTCAGTGCGGTACATCCGGCAAAAGCATCATCCATGATCGTGATGAGGCCGGAGGGCAAACTGATTTCCTGCAGGGATGTACAGCCTTCAAATGCCCCTGCTCCGATTTGCTGCAGCGATGCCGGCATATGGACCTGTTTCAGTCCGACACACTCCCGGAATGTTCGCTCGCCGATGTTTTGCACCGTGTCCGGGATCGTCACCGTGTGCAGCTGCGTGAGTGCGTTGTATGGTTCCTTCGGGCGCCGCCGTCCGCTTTTACAGCGTATGGCAAACAGGTAATCGTCCAATGCCGTTACCAACCGGTTGCCGATCCGTTCCGGGATCAGAAGATCCGTGTCCCTGCCCTTGTAGCTGGTCAGCATCAGCGTATCGTCCTCCAGCACCTTCCATGACCAAAGTGCTTTCATTTCGGTGACGCTGAACGGATCCCCAAACAGCTCCAGTCCGAATTCCTTTTCTATGTCCGCTTCTATGTCCGCGGGACGGAGATGCTCGTTTTTCCAGTTCATCAGATACATGATGCAGTTGGTCGCTTCTGCCTCCATCGCCGGTTTCAGATAGGATGATTCAAAATTTTTTGTCGTGATCCGGCCGTGATCTGCATAAAATGCCAGGCTGTGGACGTCGTCATCTGCAAATACGTATTCCAGCAGATATTTACGCTGCGCGATGGCATAATGCCGGTATTCTTCCCAATATGCGCTTTGGATGTACTTCTGATATTCTGCCAGAAAACAGCGTGCCACCTTGCGCCGTTCCTCCAGTGTTTCAAACATCGACAGCGAAACACCGGGGACAACCAACGCACCAACCGCCTGAAAAGCCTCCTTGCCGATGTCTGCTTTACCGCCGAAACAGATTTTCGCCTTGCAGCAATTACTGAACGCGTATTGTCCGATGCCGGTCACACAGTCGGGAATATCCACCTGCCGCAATGCACCGCAATAGCCGAACGCATACGTTCCGATGGACGTCAGCCCTTCCGGCAATGTCACCTGCTCCAGATTCCGGCAAGCGTAAAAAGTGTGCTCCGGCAATTCGCTCAATGCCGACGGCAACCGGATCTCCTGCAGCGCAGTACATTCCCGGAATGTGCTTTTTCCGATCTGGACAAGGCTGTCCGGCAGCGTAACGGTTTTCAGACTTCGGCAAGACCTGAATACGTCATCGCCCATTTCCGTCACACCGTCGGGCACCGTAATCTGCTTCAATGATCGGCACGACCCAAAGGTCCCATCTTCCAGACGAGTCAGACCGTCCGGAAGCGCAATGTCCGGCAGACTGATGCAGTCCGCAAATACATGTGCGCCGATGCTGTTCAGCCTGTGCGGCATCTCGATTTCGGTCAGATAGGCACAGCCGTAAAACGCACCTCGCCCGATCCGGACCATCTCCTCCGGCAGCCACATCTGCTCCAGATTTCTACATCGATAAAAAGTCTCCGCGCCGATTATTTTTACGCTGTCCGGCAACTCAACTTCTTCCAATGCCTGACATTGCCGGAACATCCGGTCCGGCAACCCGGTCACACCATGCTTCAGAACCGCCTTCCGCAGGTGAGTGCAATCTTCAAACACGCCGAAGCCAAGACGTGCCCTGCCGGGAACCGTTACCGACTGCAATGACAGGCAGGAATCGAATGCGCTGCTGCCGATGTACTCCACCTGCTCCGGCAGGTACAGCTGCGCCATATTTGCACAGAACTGGAAGGCACCGTCCCCGATGTGCTTCACCGACTCCGGGAGGATCACCTTGGTCAGCCCCATGCAATGATAAAAGGCGTTGCCCTCAATGCGGGTCAGTTTCTCCGGAAAGCAGATCCGGCTCAGTCTGACGCATTCCCGGAATGCCGCACAGCCGATGTGCGTCAGGGTAGACGGCAAGACAATTTCCTCCAGCGCACTGCATCCGTGAAAGGCCCCTTCGCCAATATGCGTCAGGCCCTCCGGCAAGACCACCCGATGCAGCGATTTGCAATTGCGGAAAAGACCTTCCCCGATGCTCGTCACTCCGACCGGAATGGTCACGCTCCGGGTGATTGCGTCCTCTCTGCGCAGCCGGTCAAATGCCCGCAGATGGATGGACGTAACCTCTGCAGGAACGATCATTTCTTCTGAATTACCGTTGTACAGCAACAACGTACCGTCTTTCCTTATGATAAAATCCATTTTCATATTTATCGCTGCCCCCACATTCACATGACAATCCGATGATATTATACACCGTTTCATCCGTTTCGTCAATCGGTTTGCATTTCCGGTGCTTCACAATGCAAAAAGGGTGGTATTGCAGCTGCAATAC
>JAFTRF010000334.1 GCA_017462405.1 Clostridia bacterium
AGTGCGGCTGCTGCTCCTTTACCTGTCCGGGCAAGCTGCCTTTGACGGAGACGTTCCGCAAGGGCAAAAAAATGCTCAAGGAGGCCAATGCAAAATGAAACTGACCGTTGCTTCCTCGCCCCACATCCGGGGCAATTTCCGCACCAACCGCATCATGCTGGATGTCGTGATTGCACTGCTCCCGGCACTGGCCGTCGGTCTGCTGCACTTCGGCTTCCGCGCTTTGCTGGTGGTACTGGCCACCGTATTTTCTGCCGTGGCGGCTGAATGCCTGTACTGCAAACTCACCCGCTCCCGCAATACGGCCATCGACGGCTCCTGTATCGTTACTGGTCTGCTGCTGGGCATGACGCTGCCGTCGACGGTGCCGTTCTGGTTGGCGGCACTGGGCAGCATTTTCGCCATTATCGTGGTCAAGATGCTGTGCGGCGGTCTGGGCCAGAACATCTTTAACCCCGCACTGACCGCCCGCGCTATGATGGTACTGGTGTACCCCGTCGGCATGGTGCGCTATTTCACCCCCGGTGTGGACGGTGTGACCGCCGCCACTCCCCTGCACCATATGGTAATGCCCGCACTGCCGGAAGAAAGCCTGTGGGATATGTTCCTCGGCAACTGCCCCGGCTCCATCGGTGAAATTTCCGCGCTGGCCCTGCTGGCTGGCGGTGCCTATCTGGTATACCGCAAGGTGATCACGCCCCGTATTCCGTTGGCATATCTGGGCACCGTCGCTCTGCTGACGCTGCTGTTCTCCAAGACCGGGGATCCGCTGAGCTGGATGCTGTACAGCCTGTGCTCCGGCGGCGTGATGCTGGGTGCCATCTTTATGGCGACGGATTACGCCACCTCTCCCGCTACGGCCGCAGGTCAGCTGGTTTACGGTGTGGGCTGCGGTGCGCTGACCGTATTTTTCCGTTATTTTGGCCTGTTCCCTGAGGGTGTGACCTACGCCATCCTGCTGATGAACGCCTGCGTATGGATGCTGGACCGCTTTGCACCGCACCGTCGGTTCGGCACGAAAAAAGGAGGTGCCGCACGATGAAAAAATCCGTTTTTCTGCCGGTCGTCACGATTTTTGCCTTTGCCGCACTGCTGCTGGGTCTGTCCTTTGGTCTGCAGGGCGTGGGAAAGGCACGTGCCCAGTCGGAGCATCTGCGCCTGCTGCAGACGCTGCTGCCGGACAGCAAAAACTTCACCGTGGAGGAATATACTGGTGACGATGCCAACATCTGCTCTGTGCATAAGGGGGAAAACGGCTACGTCATCGAGACGGTGACCAACGGCTATGCCGATGACATCCGGAT
Source organism: Clostridia bacterium (assembly GCA_017462405.1). Classification (GTDB taxonomy): domain Bacteria; phylum Bacillota; class Clostridia; order Oscillospirales; family Acutalibacteraceae; genus RGIG4076. The sequence goes on from JAFTRF010000334.1 coordinate 1,305, forward strand.
GCTCATCGGTGTCAGCAATAAGGGTACCGTGACCGGTCTGGTCGTCATGGAAATGAACGAAACCTTCGGTCTGGGTGCCGAAGCGCTGACCAATCACCGCTTCCTCGCACAATTCCTGAATACCTCCGGTGATACCGAGATCGGCACCAATGTGGATGCCCTGTCCGGTGCAACCGTCACGTCCAAAGCCATCAACCGGAGCATCCTGTCCGCCGTGGCCTTCGTCACCGGTGCCGATGTGGATTCCGGCGCGACTTCCTGGGGAGAATAAGCCATGAAAAAGAACACGTATTTTCTGAATACCGCACTGGCCGTGGTGCTGGGCGGCGCGCTGCTGGCAGCCGTGCTGGTACGTACCTTCGCCCCCATCATCATCATTCTCCCGCTGAACATCCCCAACATGGTATTGCTCAGCCTCGTCGCTCTGCTGGCGGACCATTATTTCGCAAACGGTGCCAAGCGGTGCTACATCTGCATCCCGGTGCTGTCCGCACTGACGTTCGGCCTGCTCCCCTTTGCCGCCTGCTTTGTCGGCGTATGGGATGCGCTGAAGCTGGGTGTGGTCGGTGGTGTGGTCTTCACCGTCGTGACGGTGCTGTTCACGTCCATACAGGATCGTCTGTCCTCCGGACCGGACTGCAAAGCTGCCCCGGTGTTGAGTGCATTCGGACTGTATTTGGCTGCACAGTGCTTCACCGGTATTCTGCTGTAAACTGAAAAATTGGCAAAGAAAACCTGCCGCCCGGAAAATCGGGTGGCAGGTTTTCTTCTTGGGTTGTTTTTCAGTTTATGGATTCGGGATTATCAGTGGTGCGTAATACGCATATTCACATCTTGCTATACTTCTTTCTCTCGAAGCATCATCCTGCTCATATCCACTTCTATGGATGCACGATACTCAACTCCATAATATCTGAGTGGATACCGGGAGTGATAGCTGTCCATACTCGATTTTTTCCTCCTTTGAATTTTTGCTTGTTTTTCTAATTATAATTCCATTTTGGAATTAAGTCAAGTGTTTTCCGCATTATAATTCTGAAAAAGAATTATTTTGGAGAGGATCGCCATGAAACCACGGAAAGCCGAATACGGAGACAAAAATATTTGCGGTGCCAATATTGAGCGCATCCGCAAACAACAAGGGCTGAAACAAACTGCGCTGGTTGCCAAAATGCAGATCCTCGGCGTAGACATTAACCCCTCCAGCCTGTCCAAACTGGAAGGACAGACACGCATCGCTACCGATATCGAGCTGAAAGCTATCGCAAAAATCCTGTGCGTTTCCATGGAAGAACTTGTACAGACCGAAAAATGAAAACAGAGCATACCAGACTCACCGTTACGGTTCCGAGCCTGATATGCTCTGTTTTTTATTATTTCGTCATTTCCCGGATTTCGGGAGTGGTGAGGATGCCTTCTTCGCAGATCATATAATCATAGCACCATGCTTCGCCAGTGGACCGCCATGCATCCGGTCCGATCCATGTCTCTTTCAGATTGGCCAGATGTACCGGACCGAAGCCATTGCGCCGATGTCCGTACAGCGTAATATCCAGCGTATGCTTGCCTGCCGCCACGTCATCAAAGCGCACCGTGTACGGCGGATAAATCGCCGGCTGTGCCGGCTCACCATCCAGACCGATGGTCTGCAGGATACCTTTGTACTGGCTGGAACGCACCTGTACTGCGCCGCCGGAGGTTTCCACGGGAACATGATAGGTGATGTTGCCGCCGTAGAACGGCAGTCCCTGCGCCGTGATGTCCCCGAATGCCAGCGCCGGACGGGCATCCACCATACGGACGATGCGTCCGCAGACCTCAACGCCGAAATCGCCCAGCAGGTACACCCACTCCACGTTGGTACGCTTACCAAATGGAATATCGGCCTCCAGCACATTTTCACCTTTCCGGATTAGCGGCAAGGCCACGGTTTTGATGGCCTTGTCTGCATACCACCCGGTCACGGCATTGGAAATGGCCTGTCCGTTCCATCGAAGCTGCACCCGCTCCGCATCTTCTATCGCCAGTTGCGCACCGCAATAGTCAATGTCGGAACAAATGTGCCAACGCAGATGTACGGTGTGCGTGATGGGTTCCTCTGCAATCGCCCACGGCTGAGCCGAATCATTCCGCCGTGTTGGCCAGCCCAGCTGTTCACGACAGCGATTGTCTAACCGGAGAATTTCTTCCTGAGGCTGCCATGCACCATCGTCCAGTGCATACTCCGCCTGATCCAGCAAAAGCGCATTCGGCTCGCTGAGGGTATACGGTACCATCAGCGGTACGGACAGACTGCACCCCTGTGCGGTCGCACCGGACTCCGTCTTCGCCGGAATGCGGCACGATGCGTCCCCATCTGCCGGTTTCATCCACAGCAGCAAACTGTCGTACTCATACATCCGGTAATTCACTTCCGTGGTATTCCCGCAGACACGATATGCAATTTCTTTCACCGTACCGTCCGCGGTATCGTACAAAGATACCTTCCATGCACCTTTCAGGCGGATGCAAAGATCCTGAAACCGGGACATATCCCGGTTATGCGGAATCGTGCCCCGCGCCACAAACAGCCACCGGCCGTTGCCGTCCTGCCGGAGTTGATGCACCAGATTGGTCGTCAATGCGCCTTTCTGCGTACGGATGTCCACCATCCGCACCGGTTCCAGTACCTGCAGCACCGCTCCGCGGGTAAACGGCACCCGGCGGGCTTTTCCCGCCAGTTCCGCTCCCCGGCTGCTGGGCCGTGCATTTTCCAATACGGGCAATCCCCCGGCAAAAATCAAGGTTCCGCCTGCCGCATGAAACGCCTCCAAAGCCGACAGTGTTGTGGAACGCAATGTCTCACAGCCCGGTACCAGAATGACATCATAGGCCATTTCACCCACCCGGAACGGTGCGCCGGGCTTTTTGCAGAGTGTGGGGATCAACGATTCGGAGATAAAATGGAAATCAATTCCTCCAAACAGCAGCCATTGCGTCAGATCCCGGAACCGGGCATCCATATCCTCCCGTACAAACGCCGTTTCTGCTGTCGGGCCCCAATGCAGCCAGTAGCTTTCAATGGGATGAATCACACCCACCCGCACCAGCGGCTTGCCTCTGGTCAATGCTGTATTTACACGTGCAAAATGATCCTCAATGAGGGGATACTGCGCCCACCACGGGGACTGGTAGTGGATGGATGCCGGATAATCACGCTTGGATTCCCCGGCCATGGATACCCACGACAGATGCGGCACACGGACCGTAACGCCCAGCGCCGCCATCCAGTCGCCGTTCATTTTATGTTCCCGGAAGTCAAAATCCCAGTTGGCCACACCGTACATTTCGCACAAAACACCTTCCCGCCCGAACTGATATGCGGCAGATTGGGCCTGCTTGACGGTTGTGTATTCCAGATTGCGTTCCAGCATATCTACGCCGGGCAATCCAAACCCGCGGTACAGCCGCATGGCTTCACCAATGGCATTGGTCTGGGTGCGCAAAGACGGCTCCCGCATGACATGACCAGTCAGCTTCAATCCATGTTCGTCGCACCATCGCTCGCAGCTATCCGAAAACGCTGTCGCAAACCGCTCACACACATGGTCGTGATACTGATAGCGGATGACCGAAATCTGTCCGTCTGCCCGCTCCCAGATCAGCTCCGGGATATTCGCGATCAGGTCTGCATCGGCATAAGCCGCCGCAAAGGTCTGCGGCAGGTCGTCCGTCCATGGCAAAATCGCTTCGCCTTTTTCCGTCGCATAGTTCAGAGCAGTTTTAATCATAAACTGCGGCTCATCCGTGAAAATGGCCGGTATGGTTTTCCCGAATTCTTCTGAAACCGTCCGTTGATAGCTTTCGTAGGTAATGTCGATAAAGCGATCGATGGCCTCTTTATTCAGCGTATCTACATAGGTCTGTCCGTTGTACCAGCCGCTTTCCTCGTGAAGCATCATGCAGGCATACCATTTTTCGTACTGTGCGGGCGCATCCGGGTTCATCACCCGCCACTCTGCCAGTCTGCCCGCTGCATCCAACCGGACATCAAAGCAAGCCAGCAATCCGCCGTTTTCTGCGAATGTAGTTTCGTCTGCATCTCCGTAAACAAGCATTTCTCCATCTTTTACGGGAATATCCTGCGTAAAACGCAGGTAGCGGGCGCGGAAACGCTTGTCTTTCGTAACCATGCCGCCCGCCGAACCGGACGGCCATCGGTCCTCGTCATACAGCCAAGCCAACATCTGCTCGCTTTTTGCTTTTTCCACACAGCCTTTGATCAGCGCCAGAAACTCCTCGCTGAGGTACGGTGTGGACATTCCGGTACGGACATGCATATGCACACCGCCAAAACCCATTTGTTTCAGAATCTCCATCTGCCATTCCAGTTCCTTCGGGTCCAGCTTGCAGTTCCACGCCCAGAACGGCGTCCCACGGTATTCTGCCGTGGGGTTTCGGAACAGTTGCGGGTCCAGATAAGGCTCCTCTTTTCGGGGGTATAACATTGGTACTTCCTCCTTTTGCTGTACGGCATGATATTATACGCGTATTATATCATATTCCGAACAGATGGACAATCCCCCTGAACACCGCGTTCCGAAAAAAAGCACTCCTTACGATGCCCGCTTCTGCTCCAGCCGCAGCTTATCGGAGATCATCGCGACAAATTCCGAATTTGTGGGTTTGCCGCGGGAATTGTGGATGGTGTAGCCGAAGTAGGAGTTGAGCACATCCAGATCGCCCCGGTCCCATGCCACTTCAATGGCATGGCGGATGGCGCGCTCCACCCGGCTGGGCGTTGTTTCGTATTTTTCCGCCACCGTGGGATACAGCAGCTTGGTCACGGCATTGATCATATCGCTGTTTTCCACCGACAGCAGAATGGCCGCCCGGACGTAATGGTAGCCTTTGATGTGCGCCGGGACCCCGATCTGGTGCAAAATTTCGGTCACGCGGACTTTCAGGGCTTCCTCCTCCTGCCGGGTACGTTCTTCTTCCCCGCCGTGAATGGCCAGAAACTCCAGTTTCCGCCGTACCTGCTGAATCTTGGTCAGCATCAGCGGCAGTTCGACCGGTGGTGCAAAGCAATAGCCTGCGCCCGCATCGTACAGATCCCGTGCTGACTGTGCCTCGCTCCCTGTCATCAATACGAAAAAGGTCGGCTGGCAGGGGCCGTTCTGGCGCTGCTGGGTACGCATCACACCAATGGCATCCATGTGCCTCAGCTGTGCGTTGAGGATCACGATCTGCGGCTGTTCCCGGTTGATGTAATCCATCAGACGGATGCCGTCCGGCTCCAGCTTTACCAGCTCAATCCGCAAATTTGCGAGTTCTTCTTCCAGTTGCCTGCAAAATACTGTATCGTTCTCCGTAATGACAATTTTCATTTGAATATCCATCGAATTTTTCCTCCTTCGAACTTGTTCACCCATATATTACCATTATTTTCCCAAATTGTCAACCCAATTTTTCCCATATTTTTTGCGCTCTTTCGTCCGCATCCCGCTCATAGTGCAAAAAAATGACCGTATATCGCCATTTTTTCGGCATATACGGTCATTTTTATTTGAAATGATAATCTTTTCAGCGGCTGAAAATTGGGAATCCAGGTCATACATCCGGTAACGGGTAATATACCGGTTTCCGGTTCCGGTAGTAGCAGGCTTCCGTGACCCCCAGCGAGCGCAGCATGGCGGCCCCCTCGGCAAGTCCGTGCGTCGCATTTTCCGGGATATGGGCATCGGAGGCCAGCGTAATGGCGCGGCCGCCCATATCGAGATACTGCTGCACGATGTCCCGCTCCGGCATAAATGCATCAAACGTACCGCCCACACCGGAGGTATTCACCTCCAGCGCAATCCCCTTGTCCACGATGGTCTGCAGAATGCGCCGGACCTGTAGCTGATAACGGTTCATATCGACCGGCTTACGGTATTTCCCGATGATGTAGCGCAGCGGTACCGTCAGGTGCGCCAGCACGTCAAAATCGGTGGTGTCGGCTGTTTCCTGCAGGTCGATAAAATATTGATACAGGAAATCATGAATCTGTGCCTCAGTAAAAGGCGTGAAATCGATCCGGGAAAACGGCAGAATCCAGCCGGGATAGCGCACGGTATGCACCGATCCGATGACGATGTCAAAATCTTCTGTTGCCAGCAGCGGACGGATGCCCTCCGGGTACAGCACCGCGCTTCCGACCTCTACACCGGTAAAAATCCGCAGCTGCCCGGCATAGGCCCGCTGCAGACGGCGAGTCGTCTCCAGTGAACGGCGGATGTATCCTACCTGATCCCGACGGGCCAGAAATTCCGTGTCAAAGTGATCGGTAATAGCGATGCCCGCCAGCCCGGAGCGGACTGCTTCTGCACACAGACGTGCCGGGTCACCATTGGAATCCTCTGAATAAAAGGTATGGTTATGGCATCCGTAAATGCCCTTTGCATTGTTCATGGCGCGTTCCTCGTATATATGCTCAGAATTTATGCTCCATTACCTCCGGCACGTAGGAGAAATCTGTACGTCGCTGCGCCAGCAGCCATTCGATGACTCCCATATGCTCATAGGCATAATTGATTCCGTCGTTGTGTCCCTTGCCCTCCACGAGGGTCAGTCTGGCGCTGCCACCGTTTTTGTTGACACCGTCTACCATCAGCTGTGAATACAGCGGCGGTACGGTGGTATCTTTTTCGCCGTGCAGTGCCCACACCGGCGTCGTACGCAGGTTGGGTGTACGCCACGACATCCCGCCGCCGGCCAGCGGCGCAATCGCCGCAAAATAATTGCGGTAGGTCAGGCCCATCATCCATGTACCGAATCCGCCCATGCTCGATCCGGTCAGCACGATGCGGTCGGGCTTGATGGCAAATTCCGCCGCGACAGCATCAATCAGCTGCTTGACTTCCGTCACCAGATTGTCCCATACATACGGGCCGGGGCACTGCGGACACAGCACTACGGCGGGGTATTCTTTTCCCTGCGCCAACAGCGTAGGGATCGCCTGGCGCTCCAGATGGTCCACCTGCATTCCCCGCTCCCCGGCGCCGTGGAGGTACACCAACAGCGGCAGGTCTGCTGTGTCTGCCGGATGGTGGATGGTGTAATTCATCGGGCAGGCTTCATTGGCCAGACGAACGATTTTCTGCATCATAGCCGTTCATTCCTTTCTGTATGTGTGAATTATTCCATTTCGCGGAAGGCCTGCAGCCATGCCCGCTTGATGATTTCATGGCCCATGGGCGTAGGATGAACGCCATCCGACAGCCAGTAGGAAGCATCGGCCTGTGCGCAGGCCGCATCAAATTTTTCCTGCAGCGGCACAAACTTCAGCTGATGTCGGTCGGCTACCCTCCGGGCCGCAGCGGCCATTCCGGCCACACCCGTACGGAACATCTCCCAGCGCTCCGGCTGGTCTTCCCGTTCCTGCGTTGCGGTACCGCGCAGCACAAAAGGCTCCAGAATCATAATTTTCAGGTCAGGCATTTCGCTCCTGAGTTCCTCAATCAGCAGATCGTAGACCTTCTCAAACCGGGTTAATCCGGTACCGTTCTGGTGATCCAGACCGTGCCACACGTCATTGACGCCGATGAGAATGCTCATATAATCCGGCCTGACCATGATCATATCACGGACAATGCGGGCATACAGATCCGGCACCCGGTTGCCGCTGATGCCGCGGTTGACGAACTCATAGGCCGTGGGTTCTTCCGTTCCAAGCCACGCTTTGACCAGGTTGGGATAGCCCTGTCCCATGCAGGTCTGCGCACCGTTTTTGTTGCGGCCGGCATCCGTAATGGAATCGCCCTGAAAAAGGATTACTTTCGACATGAATCAACACTCCTTTGATGGGAATTTTGCACACTTCTGCTTCTATTGTAGCATATTTCACAAAAAAAGCAAGGGAAAGTGTTGGATTCGACGCACAGAGCGTGCTATAATACTGTTATGAAATTGTTTGATGTAATCGTATCATGAGATACGAAACGATTCTGATACATAGTTGTCTGAGAAAGGACGATGCCTGATGTACATTGCCATTTCTGAAGAAATGCGTTATGCCATCCGTTTTTATATGGGCGATCCAGCCGTCGTGCGTGACGGAAAATTCCGTGGCGGCGCCACCGCCTACAACACCATCAATGCCTTGCTGCACCGGGGTATCCGGAACGAACAGGACAAGCTGCGGGAAGGCCGGGTGCTGGAAATTTACGACCGCGCCCATTTGCTGCAATATCTGCAGATCATCGAAGCCATCGACCGGGCCATGGACTGCACCGATGTCGCCGCTGTGCAGACTGTAACGTGGCGGGTAGACCGGCTCAGTGCCGTACGTGCATGGACCGACCGAAGCGAGACCGAAGGCTTCTACTCCACCTGCAAGCGGGGATTTCTGCCCGCCTATGCCCACAGTAAGGCCGATGTTGCGCTGATGGAAATTGTACGCGCACCGGAGGTCCCCTGTCTGGACTTTGAGCGGCTGTTCGGACCACAGTATGCCAAACCGGAGGAGGCCGAAATTCTTCTGCCCTTCGGTGCCGTAGTGCAGCAAATGGAGGAATTGCCGCTCAGTGAGGCAGAACGGGCAACCTTCACCGACCGGAACGGCAACCCGCCCCGCGGCAAATTCCGGCTTTGCATCGGCGTACCGCAGGCGAAACCTGCGGCTGACCCCACCGCACTATTGGCAGAAATCGCATCGGAACGCGCTGTGCAGCAAGCCCGGCAGTGTCTGATTCTGCTCCGGGACACCGGCACCCTGCCGCCCGATGCACTGAATTTTTATTGCCGCTGGAAAGACGCCATCCGCAGTTATTTTGATGGCCTGCGGCAGCAGCGAAAGGATATGATGCCATGAATATTACCGTCGCAATGGACTCCTTCAAGGGCAGCTTGTCCTCCATTGAGGCTGGATACGCCGTCGAAGCCGGTCTGCTCCGCGCCGCACCGGATGCAAGAATCTGGGTGCGGCCGCTAGCGGACGGCGGCGAAGGCACCTGCGCCGCGCTGTTCACCTGCAAGGCGGACGGCCATTTCCGGGAATGCACCGTCACCGGCCCTTTGGGTACCCCGGTGCGCGCCCGCTATATTCTTGCAAGTGATGGGCAGTCTCTGATGGAAATGGCCAAAGCCGCCGGGCTGCCGCTGGTGCCGCCGTCTCTGCGAAATCCCGCGCGCACAACGACCTTCGGGCTGGGCGAAATGATTCTGGATGCCATCGGACAGGGCTGCCGCGATTTCATCATCGGCATCGGTGGCAGCGCCACCAACGATGGCGGAGCCGGCATGCTGCAGGCACTGGGGTTCGATCTGCTGGATGAACGCGGGCTTCCCATTCCACGTGGCGGCATGGGGCTGCAGCAGATCGCGCGCATCGACACGCGCCGTGTCCGCCCGGAACTGAAGGATTGCCGGTTCCGCATCGCCTGCGACGTGACCAATCCGCTGTGTGGCCCCGACGGCTGCAGTGCGGTGTACGGTCCGCAAAAGGGTGCCGATGCCGCTATGGTGGATGCACTTGATCAGGCACTGGCACACTACGCAGAAGTTGCGCGTCAGGCATTTCCCGATGCCGATCCGGATTTCCCCGGCTCCGGTGCTGCCGGCGGGTTGGGCTTTGCGTTCCGTACTTTTCTGAACGGCACACTTTGCTCCGGTGCAGAACTGGTGCTGACCGAAAGCCGGCTGGAATCCTACATCGTGCGTTCCGATCTGGTCATCACCGGTGAGGGACGGCTGGACGGCCAGACCGTACAGGGCAAAGGCCCCGCCGCCGTAGCTGCATTGGCCAAAAAACACGGCAAGCCCGTCATTGCGCTTGCTGGCGGATTAGGCGACCATGCATCGGATTGCCTGCGCGCCGGTGTGAGCGCCTGTTTCTCCATCGTTCCCGGTCCCTGTACGCTGAAAGAGGCGCTGCATCCATATACGGCACGCACCAACCTGACCCGTACCGCCGAGCAGGTACTGCGGACGCTGCTGCTGTTTGCCTGACTTTGATTTATTTATGATCTGAAAGGAGCATTTCTCATGAAATATGATTTCACCTCCATTCTGGAGCGTCGCGGCATGGATGCCATCGCCGTGGATGATCTGGGACGTACGGCTTTTGCACCGCCTGCCCCCAAAGACGGTTTTGATCCCATCCCCATGTGGGTGGCAGATATGAATTTCCCCGCCTGCCCCACCATTCCGGAAACCATCATTGAGCGGGTCAAGCACCCGGCCTACGGCTATTTTTCCACCCGACCGGAATACTACGACGCCATCATCCGCTGGCACGAAACGCGCAACGGAGTCACCGGACTGAAGCCGGAACACATCGGCTACGAAAACGGTGTATTGGGCGGTGTAGTCAGTGCGCTGAACGTGGTCTGCTCCCGCGGCGACAAGGTGCTGGTTCACAGCCCCACCTACATCGGTTTTACCGGCAGCCTGAACAACAACGGCTACCATATCGTACACAGCCCGCTGGTCAAGGATGCGAACAACGTGTGGCGTATGGATTTTGACGACATGGAACAAAAACTCGCTTCGGAACAGATTCATGCCGCCATCCTGTGCAGCCCGCACAACCCCTGCGGACGGGTATGGGAGCGTTGGGAACTGGAAAAAGCAATGGAACTGTTCCGGAAATATGATGTATTCGTCGTATCCGATGAAATCTGGTCGGATATCATTCTGGGCGACCACAAGCACATCCCTACGCAAAGCGTCAGTGCGGACGCACGGATGCGCACCGCCGCCATGTATGCCCCCAGCAAAACCTTTAATCTGGCAGGACTCATCGGCAGCTACCACATTGTGTACAACAACTGGTGGCGCGACCGCATCCGCAAGGAATCGTCGCTGGGGCACTACAACAACATGAACGTGCTGTCCATGTATGCCTTGATCGGCGCTTACAAGCCGGAGGGCTATGAATGGCTGGACGAACTGCGTCAGGTGCTGACCGCCAACGTAGATTACGCCGTAAATTACATCCGGACGCATTTTGACGGGTTGGAGGTCAGCCGACCGGAGGGCACCTATATGCTGTTCATCGATTGCTCCGGCTGGTGCAACACCCATGGCAAGACCATCGCGGACGTAGAACAGGCCTGCTGGGATGCGGGCGTTGTGATTCAGGACGGCCGGATGTTCCACGGTCCCTGTCACCTGCGGATGAATCTGGCACTGCCGCTGTCGCGGGTCAAGGAAGCCTTTGCCCGTCTGGACAAATACGTATTCAATACATAAGGAGAATCCCCGCATGAAGCTCATTGAAATCACGGATTTTATGGCCCCCGAACTGGATGTATACGCCCGGCTGACGGAGGCCCAGCTGCTCAACCGCCACAATCTGCGGGAGGGGCTGTTCATTGCCGAAAGTCCCAAGGTCATCCTGCGGGCACTGGATGCCGGATACGAACCGGTATCGTTTCTGGCTGAAAAGAAGATGCTCCGTGGCGAAACCATGGAGGTCATTCTGCGGTGTGGCGACATCCCCGTCTATACAGCAGAATTTGAGGTGCTGACTCAGCTGACCGGCTATATGCTTACACGCGGTATGCTGTGCGCCATGCGCCGCGCGCCGCTGCCTGCGGTGGAGGACATCTGCAAAAATGCCCGCCGCATCGCCATTCTGGAAAATGTGATGAACCCGACCAATGTAGGTGCCATTTTCCGCTCGGCCGCCGCGCTGGGCATGGATGCCGTCCTGCTGACGCCTGCCTGCAGCAATCCGCTGTACCGCCGTTCCGCCCGCGTCAGTATGGGTACCGTGTTCCAGATTCCGTGGACCTATCTGGGCGATGCGGGCGACAGCTGGCCGCACCCCGGTCTGGACCGGCTCCGGGCACTGGGCTTCAAAACTGCCGCCATGGCGCTGGACGACAACTCTGTATCGGTCCGTGACCCCCGGCTGATGGCGGAAGAAAAACTGGCCATCATTTTGGGTACCGAAGGCGACGGACTGGCCGCCTCTACCATTGCCGATTGTGATTATACCGTAAAAATTCCCATGGCACACGGTGTAGACTCTCTGAATGTCGCTGCCGCCAGTGCAGTAGCATTCTGGCAGCTGGGAAATTGCAGATAAATTTCACGACATGGAGGAATCCTTATGAACACCCATGTATCCTATCGCATTACCCCCGCAGACATTCCCTCCCACGGCCGGATGTTTGTAAACCATGAGCAAAATCATCGCAGCGGTCACCTGAGTCATGCGCTGGTGGAGTACAAATCAGGGCACATTATGGCTTTTTACTCCAACTGTTCCGGAACCCGGAACAAGAGGGCACCCGGTCACAATGGCTTCGGCTGGCTGGAGTACAAAATCTCCGCCGATTATGGCGAAACATGGTCAGATGCCAAAGTGTTCCCCTATTCGTGGGACGCACTGCTGAACGAGCCGTACACTGTCAGCTGTGAAAAGGCGGTGTCCACCGCCGAAAACGAAATTGTGGCGCTGTGCATCCGGAATCTGAACCCCAACGGCTGGGAGCCGTATCTGGAACCAGTGGTGCTCCGCAGCGAGGACGGCGGCGAAACATGGTCGGACCCGGTGCAGCTGTGTGACAAGCGCGGACGCATTTACGATGCGCTGGTGCGTAACGGTGTGATTTACGTGCTGATGCTAGCCAACGATGATTTTGAAGCAACTAAACCGGAACACCGGTATTATATCTACGAAAGTCGCGACCACGGCCGCAGTTTTACCCTCCGCAGCGAGCTGCCCGGTGACCCGATGCACCATGCTTACGGCAGCATGGCCCTCCGGGACAACGGCGATCTGATCTGCTACGAGTACGACGCCAAGGATGAATACAATATGGTCTATCACATCAGCCCGGATATGGGCGTGACATGGACCGAAAGCGGACGAAGCTTCTGCGCCAAGCGCATCCGCAATCCGCAAGTTGCCAAGGTCCGGGGCGGGTATCTGCTCCACGGGCGCGCCGGATGCGTGACCCCGGAATTGCCGATGCATTTCGTGCTGTACACCTCTGCAGACGGCATTCACTGGGACGACGGTGTGTATCTGTACGAGGACAGCGAAAAAAACGCCTACTACTCCAACAATCTGGTGCTGGATCGTCCGGATGGGAGCCAGCGCGTGCTGATTCAGGCATCCATTCCCTACAGCAAGGGCTGCGTCAACATTGCCCATTGGCTGCTGGAGATCGGCTGATTCTCAGAAAATGCATTGGAACTGCAATTTCGGTTCCAATGCATTTTTTCATATTTCCTATTGACAAGTGCGTATTTTTATGATATCATTTTGATATCATAAAAATACGCATATGGAGGGTATTACTTATGGAAGAAAAATTGTTGTCCAATCGCAAAAACGGCATGACCGTCCTGCTGGCCGGGATTCTGGTGTATGTCGCAGCCATCGCCGGTGCCATTGCCGGCGGCATCGCCATCGAACAGCCGGGCGGTTCCCCCGTACTGTTCATCCTCAGCATGATCGTGCTGTGCACGGCCTGGATCGTGTTCCTCGGTCTGAAGGTGCTGAAGCCGCAGGAAGCGCTGGTGCTGACGCTGTTCGGCAAGTACATCGGCACCCTGAAGGGCGACGGCTTCTACTTCGTCAATCCGTTCTGTGTCGCCGTTAATCCCGCCGCCAAGACCAAGCTGAGTCAGAGCGGTGACGTAACCACGCATCCGATGGTGACTGCTGCTGCCGCACAGGGCATCAACGTGGATCTGTCCGAAATGACCAGCAAGAAGCTGTCGCTGAAGATCATGACGCTGAACAACAACAAGCAGAAGATCAACGATTGCCTCGGCAACCCCATTGAAATCGGCATCGCCGTAACCTGGCGCATCGTGGACACCGCCAAGGCCGTGTTCAATGTTGACAACTACAAGGAATTCCTCTCTCTGCAGTGTGACACCGCCCTGCGGAACATCGTACGGATTTATCCCTATGATGTTGCCCCCAACGTGGACACCACCGGTGACGGCATTGCCGACGACGGCAGCCTGCGCGGCTCCAGCGAAGTGGTTGCCCGCCGTATCCGCGACGAGATTCAGGCCCGTGTGCATGAAGCCGGCATCGAAGTGGTCGAAGCCCGCATCACCAATCTGTCCTATGCAACCGAAATCGCCGCTGTGATGCTCCAGCGTCAGCAGGCCTCTGCCATCATTGATGCCCGCCGCATGATCGTGGACGGTGCCGTCGGCATGGTGGAAATGGCACTGGAGAAGCTCAACGAGAAGCAGCTGGTGGAGCTGGATGAGGAACGGAAGGCGGCCATGGTTTCCAACCTGCTGGTTGTTCTCTGCGGAAACCGTGATGCACAGCCCGTCGTGAACTCCGGCAGTCTGTACTGATGGCTGAGTCTCCGAAGAAAAAGCAGATCCCGCTCCGTTTATCCGCGGAGCTGTACGATGCACTTGCTGCGTGGGCAGAGGACGATTTCCGCTCCGTCAACGGGCAGATTGAATATCTGCTGACAGAATGTGTGCGGAAACGGCGCAGACAGCGCATCGTCATCGTGGAAGACGACGAAGAATAAAAAACAGCACACCTGCGGGAACTTCATCTGTCCCGCAGGTGTGCACTTTTGTACATAAAGTTGTTCATACCGGAGGATATTGCATGAAACTCAAACTGAGGTTCAAAAAATTGACATTCAAAAAATTTTTGATTGCAATTGCTGTCTTTTTTCTGTTTCTGGGATGCTCATTCCTGTTCAGTTGTGCGACCACCGAACGCATCGAACTGCACGACATTGCAGAACTGGATCGTATTTATGAATTCAACTCCAGCCACACATGGGATTACGTGATTTTTCCCGAAGAAGTAAAGCCGGAAACAGTCGAAGACTTTCACGCATACTATACCTACGAAATTCTGAAACCTACGGTAGAAATCTTTCTGGCAGTACAGTATGACGAAAATACGTTTTCGGCAGAGGTCGAGCGCATCCAGTCCATCAAAGGCTATTTGCCAATCAAGCAAAACGCCTCTGCGTTCTCGCTGCCTTCGTATGTGACTACACTCGGCTGCAGTGAATCCTCGGCTTATGTGTTGCTGGACAACGATACATACAAAATCTATTATGTATATCTGCAGTTCATCCGTGCGGACGACATTCAGATGGACGCACATTTTCTTCCGGAAAATTATACCGGATACGGAAATGTGGACGGCTTTGACTTTTCCATTTTCTACGATAACGCCGCCGATCAGTACATCGGCTACTATGATTGAGTGATATTGTCCGATAGCATCTGCGCATAAAAAACAGCACCTGAGGTACTTTGATCCGTACCTCAGGTGCTGTTTTTTACAGTTTATTTTGCTTCATGTGCCTGTACGACCTGTACCAGCCGATCCAGAATCGTAGGATCTTCGGGATAGTAAATCCGGCCGTTGATCTCTGCAATGACCTGTTCGTCGTGGTTGTACACCACAATCGCTACATTATCCGCCTCGGCACCCCACACATACATCGCAGAGAACCGCCGGAGCGTTCCGCCGGTGTAGCTTTCCTCCGGGCGGAACAGCATCGCCAGATTCCACATACTGGGGCAATAGGTCGTGCTGTGCAGAATTTCTTCCACCTGCTGATATGCTGCCTCCATCGGACGAACCGTATCGGTGGTCCATGTGCGGTTTTGGGTTTCACCGTCTGCAACTCCCGCCTCAATCGCGACAAAGGAAGCCCGCACGGTATCTTCTGCGCGGTCCGGCAGAATCCGGTCTGCCGACCTCGGAATCAGCCGCCAGCAGCCCAGTGCGATCAGCAGTACGACCGCAGCACACCCTAAGATGACCCAAGTACGTCGTTTCATAAAATCGCTCCTTTTACAGCGGTCGCACCTGCACGCAATCTGCCTGATTTTCCCATGTCGGAAGCGTGAAGTACAACACGCCGTTTTCGTCGGCCCTGGCCTCGTATACCGCATGAGCCGGTTTTGCCTTTTCCCGCAGGTACTGCACCTGTGTCCGGGTCTTCAGCATACCTCCGCCCATTTTCAGATATGCGCTGTATGCGTCGCCCTTTTCATAGCCCACGGTATCCGTTTCGATGGTATACATTTGTCCGGGCTTCATCCCCTGCAGTTCAATGGCCGTATTCTCCAGCGTCTGTGCCGGAAGCTGCCGCCCGAAGTGGATGCGGTTGCAGATCCCGCGCTTAAACAGGTTGGGGTCGGTGATGTTCCACAGCACGATCTGTACCCCATTCTTATCTTTGCAGACATACGCATTGGCATCGTCGCACACCAGTTCCGTATCCCCTAGCCGATGCAGAAATGCGTAGGCATGGTATGCCGGCTTCGGGATGGAATCCACCGTGAACAGGCCGAAGCCACCGTGGAACGGCTCTGTGGGCGGGGTTACTTCCTCGAAAATATCCGTATAAGTCCAGTAAGAGAATGCATCCAGCGCGCCTTCGCAGTTTTTGATGCAATACAGCATAAACGGTGCGCTGAAATAGCTGTCGTGAATGGGATCACGGGAAGAATAGGACGACGACCACTCCGTCAGCAGGACCGGCAGACCCGTCCGCTCTTTGACCGGCAGGCACCTCTCCCGCAGGATGGTGTTCATGTGATGGATCGGTGCCAGTGCCAAAGCTGCGGTGCCGTCCGGGTCAAATGCGCCCTTGGCATTGTAGCTGTGACAGGTGAAAAAGTCCAGCGGTACATTATTTTCCGTACAATGTTCGTACAATTCATCCAGCCATACTACGCCTGCAGTAGCCGGACCGCCCACACGATAATCCGGGCAAACTTTTTTCACCGCAAAGGCGGCGGCATCGTACAATGCAAAATAGGCATTGATGTCCTTGTATTCCGTAAAAAAGCTGGGGTGATTGGGTTCGTTCCACACCTCGAAATACCATTGCTTGATTTCGTCTTCGCCGTAACGATCCGTCACATGGCGCACGAGTGCCTCCACCAGCGCCGACCATTCCTCCATCACTTTCGGCATGGAGACGCCCATTTTCCACCAGAATACCGTTGTATCTTTTTCTGCCATGCACATCGGCATCAGGCCCAGTTCCACCACCGGGCGGATATGGGCATCCTGCAGCTGATCGAACAGCAGATCAATGTAATTGAAGCAGAAATGCAGTTTCCCCGCTTCATCGCGGGTGACGATATTCATTTCCTCGTGGAACAGGCCGTGAAAACGGATGTACTCGAAGGCGCATTCCTCCTGCATTTGCTGCAGCTGCATCGCCGGCACATGGCGCATCACTTCTCCGGCCCGTCCTGCACCGACACATCGGGCAAAATAACGGTCCAGCCGTCCTTTTTCATGATTGATGTTTGCACGGATCGTCCGCATTGTGGTTCATCCTTTCGTCAGTAACTTCCGGAAATCCGGAATCCGGTGGAACGTCATATAATTGCTGTCGTGGAAACTGTGCGCCCCGTTCATGGCGGTCCGGCTCATATAAATGAGGTCCTCTCCTTCAAACGAGAAGTCCACATACTGCATACCGACTTTGTGCCGGTCCTGATCCCGCAGATTATACAGCACCAGCGTATCTTCCCAATGCTGCAGGTCCGTCGAAGTCATCAGCACCAGATAATTGCGGTCGCTTACGTACTCCCGGTCATACACCCGGCAACCGATGGTGATGTACCGCCGGGTCATTTCGTCGTACTGAATCATGAACTTGGCGTAATTGGCCATAAAGGGCATGATGTGACTGTAGGTCAGCGGTGCATCCGGATCGGCGGTATTGACTTCATACACCAGTGCATAGCCGTATTTGCCGAAGCGCATAATGTTCAGCAGCCGGCCGTCCGGGGCCAGCACCAGCGTTCCCTCAATGGTCATGGTGCATTTGGGTCGGTCGCAAAGCTCCGGTGCGAAATGGTCAAATTTTACCGGCGGCGTAAAGTGCCAGTTTTCCGGCACCATCAGGTCAGCATTTTCATCGCACGACATGACCATGGCAGCATGACAATAATCCTTGTTGGCCCACGCGCCCCATTCCAGCGTGGTATACAGCCGCCCGTTGTGGTACAGGATGTTCTGCGGATTTTTATGGACGCCGCTGCTGCCCTTTTTGCCGTTGGCACCCCGCAGCAATGTTACCGGCGCAGAAAAGTTCCGTCCGCCGTCCGTGGATCTGCCGATCTGCAGATCGCCGTACTCCGTATGACAGGAAAGGGCATAGACTTCCCCCTTGTGGACGAACAATTTGGTCCAGAAACTGGGCATCAGTTCCGTCACATACTGCCATGTTGCACCGTCATCGTCGGAGCGAAAAATCAAGGTCAGGTTCTGGGGCGTGTTGCTGGCAAACAGGTCCATCGATGCCAGCAGATGTCCCTGCGGACAACGGATCATGGACGGCGATCCGAAATAGTGGCCCGAAAAATCATACACCATATCTTCCGGATGCACGTAATTGATGACCGAACCGACACACGCCCCCGTGCGCGCCAGCCGCACACGGCTTTTCGCTTCACCGGACTGCACAAAAAATTCATAGTCCATATCCGTGGTCAGGTTCTGCACCTCAAAAGCACATTTCAGCGTTGTGCCTACCAAAGCAAATGCCTCTGCTCCCCGCAGGCGAATGTATACGTGATATTCCGGCACGCCGGCATCCAGCCATTCGATGCAGATGCTGTGCGCAGACGGCACCAGCCGGCAAATATAGATATCCCCCACTTCAATCAGCAGCGGGCGGTAGGGTGTATAGTTCCATGCGGAATAACCTCGCATAACGGCACGCTCCTTTTTGATGGCGATTGAATTACCTCCATTATAGCACAGAAAAAGAAAAAGTCTACCGTTTTTGCTGTTTTTTAGCCGAAAAATACAATGGTCGCACTGCAGAATGACTGCAGTGCGACCATTCGTCACGTTTTATTTTTCCGTCGGTAATACTGCACCGCGAAATGCACAAACACGATCACATATACCGCCAGAATACCCCCCAGAAACGTCGCCACGCCATAATTGCCGTTGCCGATGTTCAGGAAGAACTGCGGCATCAGGCAGCAGAAGAACAGTACCAGCAGTGGCACCAGCCGCCCCTTGTACACCCGCTCCATCATCGCCAGCTTGGAACTATCGTCGCAGAAAATCTCCTCCTCGCCGTTCATGTCGGCAGC
Organism: Clostridia bacterium; assembly: GCA_017462405.1. Taxonomy (GTDB): domain Bacteria; phylum Bacillota; class Clostridia; order Oscillospirales; family Acutalibacteraceae; genus RGIG4076. The sequence continues at coordinate 20,364 of JAFTRF010000334.1, forward strand.
GGACTTTCGGAAATAGCTGTACCCGGCATACTCCAGAATATACTCCCAGCCGCAATCGGCGAACATCTTGGTGTATTCTTCCTTGTGGGCCGAGCCCTCCTGGTTGTAGTCCAACT
>JAFTRF010000030.1 GCA_017462405.1 Clostridia bacterium
GTGGGATTCATGTGGATCGGATAAATTGCTTTGACGTCCGGATGTTCATCCATAACGCGGCGGATGGCCCGGAACATATGCTGCATCGGTTCGCCCAGATTCTCCCGGCGATGCGCCGTGATGAGAATCAGGCGGCTGCCCTTGGCCCATACCAATTCGGGGTGGGTATAGTCTGCGCGCACCGTCGTCTGCAGTGCGTCGATGGCGGTATTGCCCGTCACATAAATCTGTTCCGCTTTTTTGCCCTCGTGCAGGAGATTCTGCCGGGACAGTTCCGTGGGTGCAAAGTGAAAGCGGCTGACGATCCCGACTGCCTGCCGGTTGAACTCCTCCGGGTAGGGCGAATCGATGTTGTAGGTACGCAGCCCGGCCTCCACATGGCCCACCGGGATCCGGAGATAGAAGCAAGCCAATGCCGTTGCAAACGTGGTGGAGGTATCGCCATGCACCAGCACCACTTCCGGCCGGACCTGCTCCAGTACACCCTTGATTCCGCTGAGAATATTGGCGGTAATGTCAAACAGCGTCTGGCTTTGCTTCATGATGGACAGATCGTAGTCCGGAACCACATGAAATGCCTCCAGTACCTGATCCAGCATCTGCCGGTGCTGACCGGTAACGCAGACGGTAACATTCAGATTTTTTCTTGATTTCAGCTCGTTTACCAACGGGCACATTTTGATGGCCTCCGGCCGTGTGCCGAACACCAGCATAATATGCTTCATATCACACGCATCCTTCTCGTTTATTTCCTGCCGGAACATCGGCGGTACAGCACAGCATACCCCGTGGCCGTATTGGACACATCATAAGCCTGTACATTCCGGACAGCTGCGTCCGCCATCCGGTGCCGGGTCGCCGGTTCCAGATACAATCGCTCCATCGCCTGCGTCATGGCGTTCACATCATCCGCAGAAATCAAAAGCCCGTTGTCGGTCACGATATCCCGGATACCGCCCACATCGGTGGAAATCACCGGCAATCCCGCCGCCATTGCTTCCAGTACAGCCAAAGGCAGTGCTTCATAGTGCGACGATAACAGAAAAACATCCGCATTTTTCAGAGAATGCTCCACATGATTCACATATCCGGCATAGTCGATCCGGTCTGCAATGCCAAGCTCCTCTGCCAGACTTTTCAGATTCGCTTCTTCTTCGCCCTTGCCCAGCATGACCAGCCGTGCGTCATAGCCTTTTTGCAGGAATCCGGCAAAGGCGCGATACATCATCTGCTGATTTTTTTCCGGGCTGAAGCGGCCCACGGTAATAAACCGGAATGTATCGTCCGTTGTTCCGGAAGCTTCTGCAAATCGCGCAAGGTCCACCGGATTATGGACGACCGGCACCTGCTCCGCAGACAATCCGTAATATGCTGCCACCATGCGCTGGTTTGATGCGGAAAGGACCACAGGCGTCATGATGTTTTTTCTCACCAGCCACCGGGTCAATATTCTCCGGACAGGGCGTTTGTTTTCGATTTCAGGCAATGTGTGGAATGTATGCAGCATCGGTCTGTGACGCAATACAGGCCACAGTGCGGCATAGACACACGCATACAGATGCGTATGCACCACGTCCGGGCCGAACGCATCCAGCGCCCGGAACAGCCGGACCACTGCCGAGGCGGAAAAGCCTTTTCCTTTCCGTATATAGTGGATTGGGATGCCCTTCGTCTGCAGCTGCTGTTCCATCTGATTATTCTGCGGTTCACCGTATACACAGAACACCTCCACATGAAACGCTTCGGGGTCCATGCCCGCCGCAAGCTGCGCAA
>JAFTRF010000031.1 GCA_017462405.1 Clostridia bacterium
CTACGGTACCCTGGTAGTACTCGTCACCGGCCTCTGCCTTCTTGTTGAAAGCTTCGACCTGCTCGGTGAGCTTGGACATACCGTAGTTGGTGGGGTCCATGTCCTTATAGGACGCGAACAGCTTTACGGTATCCACGCTCATGTCGGCGGTGGTTACGAACATCTTCACCTGCTCATCCTTGTTATTATACAGGGTGTATGCATCCTGCGTAATACCGGGGGCAAGCGTAGAGTTCTTCTCGGTTGCGATCGTCAGGTTCGCGGTGGTAAAGGTCTCGGCGGCTCTGGTATCTGCTGCAAATGCAACGGATACGGGAAGCTGAACCATACCAAGTACCATCGCCAAGCTCAGGATCGCAGAGAGGATCTTGCTTGGTTTTTTCATGCTTTCGATCTCCTTTTTGATTGTTTGTATGTAAACCGGCACAGGCCGGATTATTTTCCGGGAAAAATGTCCTTATGCTTCTGCATCTGCCAGCGCACGGCAGATGGTCGCACAGACCGTATCGGACGAAAAATGCTGCCTCAGATAAGCCAGTTCCCGTTCCTGCATATCCGCATCCGGGCCGGTGATCCGGGCCACCAATGCAGCAAATGCCGCCGGGTCGTTGCTGCCACACTGCCAGCCGAAGCCCCCCTCCGCCACCGTTTTGCCGATGTCGGTGTTGGGATCGGTGCAGGCCAACACCGGAAGCCCCGCCTGCATATACGACAGCAGCCGGGACGGGAAATTGGGGATGGTGAAGCGGTAATCCAGCAGAATCAGACCGATGTCGCAGCAGGCGATCATATGGTCGTATTCTTCCTTCGGCAGATGTCCCAGCAGAAGGACGTGGGACGGCCGCTCTTCTTCAACATAGGCCTCCAGCAACGGACGGTCCGTGCCGCTGCCCGCAATGACGAAATACACATCCTCCTGTGCGGCACACTCTTTCAGCGCGCGCACCAGAAACGGGATGTTTTGCGGGCGGCCCAGATTGCCGCCGTATACGATGACCTTTTTGTCCGCCGGAATGCCGTATTTTGCCCGCATGGCCACCCGCTGTGCGTCGGTCAGACGCAGATCCTGTACCTCTGCGCTGTTGGGACACAGACCGACGTGTTCCGCAGGAACCTCCGGGTTGTGCCGCAGCAGATAATCGACATTGGCCTGCGACATACAGCCGATGCGGTCAGACAATGCGTACAGCTGTTTTTCCTTGCTGCGGAAATAGTGGTAGAGGACGCTTTTGGGACCGGTGAGCGACATCATGCCCAGATCGACCGCATTCTGCGGAAAAATATCTTTCAGCATGAGGTAACTGCGTGCGCCGTCCCGCTTTTTCACAAAACGGATGACCTTGGAGAACGTCACCGGCGGGGTGGCATACAGCACCGCGTCAAAGCGGACATCGGAGAAATATTTCTGAATGGCCCGGATGAACAGCGGCTCAATCTGCAGGAGTGACAGTCCCTTGCGGATGATGTTGACCTTCTGCGTATCCCCGATCTGCAGCTTCAGAATGCGGTTGCCGCCGCTTTCAATCAGCTGTGTCTGTCGGCGGGTACGCTTTTCCACCGGTGAAATGCAATGCACCGTATGTCCGCGACGGATAAAGGACCGCAGCAGATCGCTGTACAGGCTCCGCTCCTCAAAGGAGTCGAAGTCCAGCAAGGATAAAAACAGAATATTCATCGGATGTACCTGCCTTTCAACGGGTGCCGCATAGCGGCTCACACATGATTTTTCAACCAGACAGCCGGAACGCCCGCATATACGGCCGGTTCCGTCAGATGCCGGACCACAACCGCACCGGCACCCACTACGCAATCCGCACCGATGTCGATGTTGTTGCGGACGACCGCACCGATGCCGATGTGCGTCCGCGCACCGACGGTCACGGTACCGCCAAGGGCCGCCTTGGGTGAGATGTGTACGTAATCCATGAGACGGTTGTCGTGTTCGACCACCGCGCCGGTATTGATGATGCAATGCGCTCCCACCACGGCACCGGCATTGAGCACCGCATTGGCCATTACGACGGTACCTGCGCCGATGCACACGCCCAGACCGATCTGTGCGGAGGGATGCACCAGCGTGGCCCACGGGAGATCGTGCGCCGATGCGATTTTTTCGCGGATATGATTGTTCCCGATGCCGATCACGAATACCGTCCGGTCGTCATGGAACGCTTCCAGTTCTGCCGTCGTACCCAGTACGGGAAAGCCCATCCATGCACCGGTGGCATGGTCATCCGCAAAGCCGATGTCCCCGTAGCCGCTGCGGACCGCAAGATCCGCAATCACCCGGCCATGTCCACCGGCACCAATGATGATCAGTCGTTTGTTCTTATTCATGATGCACCTGCTCCGGTGTGCCCATGAATTCCTCCATGGTAACGGATGTGGCGGAGGTGATGCCCTCACGCTTGAACACCTTGCCGACGGTCCGGAACATGATCTTCCAGTCACCCAGGAAGGTGATGCTGTCCACATACTGCACATCGTAGTCAAATTTCTGCTCCCAGCTGATGGCATTGCGGCCGTTGACCTGCGCCAGTCCGGTGATACCGGGGCGCACCTCCAGCCGCCGCGCCTGATGGGCATTGTAGCGGTCGTTGTAGCGCATATACAGGCACCGGGGGCCGACCAGCGAGCATTATCCCCGCAGTACATTCAGGAAAGAGGGCAGCTCGTCCAGCGACGTGCTGCGCAGCAGCTTGCCGAATC
>JAFTRF010000032.1 GCA_017462405.1 Clostridia bacterium
CCTCGTCGGCAAGTGCTTCCATTTTCACGTATTTTCTGGGCATAAAATTACCTCCTGTCGTAGCTTAATTCTACAACAGGAGGTCTTTTCTTTCAATGTCCGTTTTTTAGGGTATAGTCCAATCCGGAGCGGGGATGGGGGTGTTTTTTGTGTGAAGCCCTCTCAGTCTCGTCGCTGCGCTCCTCGACAGCTCTCCCGGAGGGAGAGCCAAGAAAACGGGCCGGGAACCTTGCAAAAGCCTTCCTTGCCTCTCACTGCGGGGGGAATGTCATGCAGTGACAAAGAGGGACGGACGCAGTAAGCGGGTGGCAGCATGATCTTCGATAACGCTGCCGCAGGGCTGACGGAGAGGGCTGTTTTAAGTTGACCGTATCGCCCAAGGGACATGGGTTTATGTAAATTTGCAGGTGCTGCAAACTTATGCCTCGCCCAGCAGCTTGCGCAATTCATTCATAAAGGTATTGATGTCCTTGAATTGGCGGTAGACCGACGCAAAGCGCACGTAGGCCACCTCGTCGATGCTCCGCAGTTCTTCCATCGCCAGTTCACCGATGACCGAGGAGTCGATTTCGCGGTCGGCAGAGGCATACAGCTTGTTTTCGATGCGCTCCACCACGGCTTCCAGCTGCTCCAGCGATACCGGGCGCTTTTCGCAGGCGCGGAGCAGACCACGCATCAGCTTGCTCCGGTCGAATTCCTCGCGGGAATTGTCTTTCTTCACCACCACCAGCGGAACGCTTTCCACTACCTCGTAGGTCGTGAACCGTTTGCCGCAGCCCAGACATTCCCGCCGACGGCGGATGCGCTCGTTTTCATCGGTGGGGCGGGAGTCGATGACCTTGCTTTCACCGAAAGTACAGTAGGGACATTTCATGTTACGATTCCTCCTTGTTGCTGCGGAAAATCAGCAGCTTGCTGGCAATGTAGTTGAAAATCACAACCAATATATTCATGAAAATTTTGGCGGCCATTTTGTTCCAGTGCAGTATATACAGACAGACGGCCATGCCCGCTTCGTCGAGGCCAAGCGACAACACGCGGGCACCGACGAACAGGCCGATTTCCCGCAGGAGCGGACCAGGGCCGGCCGCTTTGCTCCGGAACACGATGCCGCGGTTGGTGACGTAGGCAAAGGCAACGGAAAGCGCCCATGCGATCACATTGGCGATCAGCTCCGGGATGCGGCACACGTCGCACAGCAAGGCAAATGCCACGATGTTGACCAGCGTGGTCAGCACGCCGAAAATCAGATAGGCGACGGTTTCGCGGTTCAGCAGTTTTTTCAGCTTGTCCATGGCAATCCTCCGTAAAAGGGTGCGGATACACTACTACAGTATAATAGTATAGCGGATTCCGGACCGTTTTGCAATTTATTTTTTGAAAAAAGTCCGCAAAAAATTGGGAAAATGGCTTGACAACGACACAAAAGCAAGTTATAATATTATACTGCATTATCTTGGGGGTTTATACCCTCGGCCTCAGAGGCGACCCATAAATCAGTCCAAAAAAAGAGATTGATGTGGTAAATTTTTGAGGAATATTATTTTTTGGAGCAATGTTTGACCGGGATTTCCCGGAAAGAAGATGAATGGAGTGATAGAGCCTATGGTGCAAGTCAAAGCTACCCAGCTCGGCAAGAACGTCCGCATGAATTTCGCGAAGATCGATGAAATTCTGGATATGCCGAACCTTATTGAGGTACAGAAAAATTCCTACGAGTGGTTCCTCCATGAGGGTATGCAGGAAGTTTTCAAGGATGTATCGGGCATTACCGACTATTCCGGCAATTTGGTCCTGGATTTTGTAGACTACCATCTGGACGATACCCCCAATTACAGCATTACCGAATGCAAGGCCAGAGATGCCACATACGCAGCACCCCTGCGCGTGACGGCACGTCTGTACAATAAAGAAACCGGCGAGATCAAGGATTCCAACGTGTACATGGGCGACTTCCCGCTGATGACCGAAAGCGGCACCTTTGTCATCAACGGTGCAGAGCGCGTCATCGTGTCGCAGCTGGTGCGTTCCCCCGGTGTGTACTACAAGATGGACCACGACCGCACCGGTAAGGAACTGTTCAGCTCCACCGTGATCCCGAACCGCGGTGCATGGCTGGAGTATGAAAACGATGTCAACGATGTGTTCTGGGTGCGCATCGACAAGAACCGCAAGATCCCGATCACGGTGTTCATCCGTGCGCTGGGTCTGGGTACCAATCAGGAGATTCTGGACTTCTTCGGCGAGGATGACCGCATTCAGGCCACCTTTGAGAAGGACAACTGCCACAACGTAGAGGAAGGCCTGCTGGAAGTATACCGCAAGCTGCGCCCCGGCGAGCCGCCCACGGTGGACAGCGCCAGAACCCACATCGACAACCTGTTCTTTGACCCCCGCCGGTACGATCTGTCCCGCGTGGGCCGTTACAAGTATAACAAGAAGCTGGCCATTGGCGAGCGTCTGGTGGGTCAGAAGCTGCTGTACCCGCTGCCGGATCCCCGCACCGGTGAACTGCTGGCCGAGGAGGGCGAGATCATCACCCCCGCCAAGGCCGAACTGATCGAGCGTGCCGGTGTTTCCGTGGCCTATGTGGTGACGGAAAGCGAGCGTACCGTGAAGGTCATCTCCAACGGTATGGTCGATGCCAACGACTTCGTGCCCTTCAATGCCGAGGAATGCGGCATCAACGAAAAGGTACGCTTCAACGTACTGTGCGAGATTCTGGATGAATGTGGCGACGAGGATACCCTCCGCGAAATGCTGACCGCCCGTAAGGACGAGCTGATCCCCAAGCACATCATCACCGATGATATTTTCGCATCCATCAACTATATGAACTGCCTGGCGATGGGTCTGGGTACCACCGACGACATCGACCATCTGGGCAACCGCCGCATCCGCTGCGTGGGCGAACTGCTGCAGAACCAGCTGCGCATCGGCTTCTCCCGTCTGGAGCGCGTTATCCGCGAGCGTATGACCCTGCAGGCCGGCGAAGTGGAGAACATGACCCCCAACGCCCTGATCAACATCCGTCCGGTCATTGCGGCCATCAAGGAATTCTTCGGTTCCTCTCCGCTGTCCCAGTTCATGGATCAGAACAACCCGCTGGCAGAACTGACGCACAAGCGCCGTCTGTCCTCGCTGGGCCCCGGCGGTCTGTCCCGTGACCGTGCAGGTTTCGAAGTGCGAGACGTTCACTACACGCACTACGGCCGCATGTGCCCGATCGAGACGCCCGAAGGTCCCAACATCGGTCTGATTTCCTACATGGCCACCTACTCCCGCATCAATCCCTACGGCTTCATCGAAACGCCCTATCGCCGCGTGGACAAGACCACCCATCAGGTAACCGATGAAGTGGTGTATATGACCGCCGATATGGAAGACCGCTATATCGTGGCGCAGGCCAACGAACCGCTGGATGAAAACAACCGCTTCACCCGCAAGCGCGTCAACGCCCGTCACCGCGATGAGTTCCTCGAAATCGAGCCGGATCGCGTGGACTACATGGACGTGTCGCCAAAGATGGTTGTTTCCGTGGCTACCGCCTGCATCCCGTTCCTGGAAAACGACGACGCCAACCGCGCACTGATGGGCTCCAACATGCAGAAGCAGGCTGTGCCGCTGCTGAAGACGGAAAGCCCCATCGTCGGTACCGGTATGGAATACAAAGCCGCCGTGGACTCCGGTGTGTGCGTGATCTGCCGCAACGGCGGTGTGGTCAAGAGCGTCAGCGCCGACCTGATCACCGTGGAATGCGATGACGGCACCACCGACCGCTACAATATCATCAAGTTCCTGCGTTCCAACCAGGGTACCTGCTTCAACCAGTGCCCGATCGTGAACGTGGGCGACCGTGTGGAAAAGGGCGATGTGCTGGCAGACGGCCCCGCTACCTCCAACGGTGAAATCAGTCTGGGTAAGAATGCCCTCATCGGCTTCATGACCTGGGAAGGCTACAACTACGAGGACGCCGTTCTGCTGAGCGAACGCGTGGTCCGTGACGATATGTATACCTCCATCCACATCGAAGAATACGAAGTGGAAGCCCGCGACACCAAGCTTGGCGCAGAAGAAATTACCCGCGACATCCCCAACGTGGGCGACGATCCGCTGAAGGATCTGGACGAGCGCGGTATTATCCATGTAGGTGCGGAAGTACGCGCCGGCGATATTCTGGTTGGTAAGGTCACGCCCAAGGGCGAGACGGAGCTGACCGCCGAGGAACGCCTGCTCCGTGCCATCTTCGGTGAAAAGGCCCGCGAAGTCCGTGATACCTCCCTCCGTGTACCCCACGGCGAATACGGTATCATCGTGGACGTCAAGGTCTTCAACCGTGAAAACAGCCGCGATGAGCTGAGCCCCGGCGTCAACGAAATTGTGCGCTGCTACATTGCCCAGAAGCGTAAGATTTCCGTGGGCGATAAGATGGCCGGCCGTCACGGCAACAAGGGTGTTGTTTCCCGCATCCTGCCCGTGGAGGATATGCCCTTCCTGCCCGACGGCACGCCGCTGGACATCGTGCTGAACCCCCTGGGCGTTCCCTCCCGTATGAACATCGGTCAGGTGCTGGAGGTCCATCTGGGC
>JAFTRF010000033.1 GCA_017462405.1 Clostridia bacterium
GCGCTGCTGAAACGGCTGATCGACCTTGGTGCGCTGGCACAGGTCAGTGCGCAGGCGCTGACGGACCGCCGGGACAAAAATTTTGCGGTGGCCTGTCTGCAGCATCATCTGGCGCAGATGGTGGCCTCCGATGCCCACAACACAACGACACGTAAGCCTTGCATGGAATTGCTGAAGAAGCTTCCGCAGGAATTGCAGCAACTGCACAAGGCATTTTCGGAAGCGGTGTGGGTCAACGAACTGCCCGTTTACATCCGGGCATCCCATGTGAAAAAGACGTTTTTCGGCTATCGCTGAAACGGGAGGAACATATGAAAATCGGCATTCTGTCATTTCCGGGTATGACCAGCTACGGCTGCACGCTGCAGATGTATGCCTTGTATCGTGCGGTGGAGCGGGCCGGTGCAGAAGCGGAAATCATCCATTATCAGAATGAATACATGAAGGCCCGTCGCCATACCAGCGCGGGCAGCGCAAAGTCTGCCATCAAAAGTACGCTGCGGGTAGCGGCATCCAAGGCCCTGCATCTGCGGCAGAACCGGGTGTTCCGGCGCTTCGAGCAGAAAATGCAGATGTATCCCGCAAAGGCCACCTCGGAGAAAAGCGCACTGCCGGCCATCGCGGCGCGTTACAACGGCGTCATCTGCGGCAGCGATCAGGTCTGGAATCCGCTGATCACAGATACGGACCGGAGTTATTTTCTGGACTTCTGCGGCCCGGACACGAAACGGATCGCCTACGCACCCAGCTTCGGCATTTCGGAGTTCCCGGCAGATTTCACGGCGCAGATCCGGCCTGAGCTGGAAAAATTCGATTTTCTCTCCGTGCGGGAAGAGGTCGGAGCGCGTTATGCAGAAACGCTTGCGAACCGACCGGCGGAGGTGGTGCTGGACCCCACGTTCCTGCTTGACCGGGCGGATTGGTGCGCGTTGGAAAAACCGCACGTACTGGCAAAAGGAAAGTATATTTTCTGTTTTCCCGTCCGGAAGTCGGCGGCACTCGTCCGCTTCGGCCGGGAACTGGCGGAAAAGCGGGATGCCACGCTGATCGTAGCGGAGGGCAACCTTTTCCGGCAGCTGCGCAACAAAGATACCCGTGTGAAATATGCACTGAATCTTTCTCCGGAGGAGTGGCTGTATCTGGTGCACCATGCCGATTGCGTGGTCACCAATTCTTTCCACGGTGCGGCCTTCTCCATTCATTATCAGAAGGACTTTTATCTGGAGTGTTCTTCGCCCAAGGCGAACTCCCGGCTGGAACAGCTGACGGAGCTTTGCGGACTCCATGACCGGGTGATCTGTGCAGATTGTGCGCCGTGGGATGCACATATTGATTATGCGGATGTGGAAGCACGTATTGCGCCTGTCCGGGAGTCCTCCACGGCATATCTGAACCGTGCCGTCCGGCAATGAGGTAAGCATATGGCGAAAATGCATAAATCAAAACTCAATGTCCTGACGACGCTGATGAAGCAGATCGTCGCCACGCTTTGCGGGATTCTGCTCCCGCGGGTGCTGATTGGTGCGTTCGGCTCGGTGGTATACGGTGCCACAACCTCCATTGCACAGTTTTTGTCTTATATTTCGCTGCTGGAGGGCGGCATCGGACGCGTGGCGCGGGGTGCGCTGTACGGCCCGCTGGCGAACGGGGACAAAACGCAGGTCAGCCGGATTCATCAGGCCATCCGCCGCTTTTTCCTGAAAATCGCGGGGCTGTTCCTGATTTATACGCTGGTGATCGCGGTATTTTACCATGATATTGCCGAGGTAACGGTGTTTGAGCGGCCCTTTACCTTTGGATTGGTCATCGCCATCAGCCTGTCCACGATGGCCAACTATCTGGGTGGCATTGCCGATCTGACGCTGATGAACGCAGACCAGAAGCAGTATCTGACCAATGCGGTCATGATGATCACCAACGTGCTGAATATGCTGCTGGTGGTCGTGCTGGTCTGGATGGATGCGAACATCCTGGTAGTCAAGCTGGCAAGTGCGCTGGTTTTTGTAACGCGGCGGGTGTTCTACACCGGGTATGTCCGGAAACACTATCGTCTGCCGAAAGTATCTGCGGACGGCTGTCAGCTGGAACAGAAATGGACCGGCATGGGGCAGCACATTGCATATTTCCTGCACACCAATACGGACATCATCCTGCTGACCCTGTTTGCCGATCTGAAGCTGGTGGCGGTTTATGCGGTGTATCATTTGGTCATCCGCAGCATCTGGGATATTTCCAGTTCCTTTGCAGGCGGCATGGAAGCGGCATTCGGTGAACTGATTGCAAAGCAGCAGACGGAGGCGCTGAACCGCTCCTATCGGAAATACGGCACGATGCTGACCTTGGTGGCCATGGTACTCTTTGGCTGTACCGGTGTGCTGATCATTCCGTTCATCCGTCTGTACATGGCGGGGGTGACGGACGCCAATTACATCCAGCCGGTGTTTGCACTGCTGCTGCTGTTGTCGGAGGCCATCAACTGTCTGGTACTGCCGTATACCACGCTGCCGATTTCCGCCAATCAGCTGAAGCAGACCCGGTGGGGCTCTTACGGCGAAGCCATCCTCAATGTAGGGCTGTCGCTGATCCTGATTCAGTGGAATCCGCTGATCGGTGTGGCACTTGGTACGCTGATGGCTACGCTTTTCAAAGCGCTGTTCTACATGAATTATACGGTAAAACACATTCTGAAGTGCCGTCTGCTTCCGGTGCTGGGGCGGTTCCTCGGTGCGGCGGGGGTGCTGATGGCGGTCAGCGGTGGCGGCATGACGCTGCTGTGGAATGTACCGATGGACAACTTCTTTGTCTGGGTACTCTGGGCTGTGGTGGTATTTGCTGCAGTAGCAGCAGTGGTTCTGCTGTTTGCACTGGTCACGCACCCCAAGGAACTCAAAGCCATGCTGAAAAGTCCGTTGTCCGGACGCACACGCTGACCGGAACCACGGATCAAATGAGGGAATGCCATGCGAATTTTATTACATACCGAAGAATATCTGCCCACGGCGCTGGCCTGTGCCATCCGCATGGATGTATTTGCCAGCCGGCTCCGGGCATTGGGTCATGAAGTGACGGTCCTTGCCGGCAGCAACAATCTGGATCACAGTAAGAAGAACGACCGTCCGGCGGGTGTGATTTATGCGCCCACCATAAAAATGAGAAAGAAAACCACGGTGATGCGGCTGCTCAGCAATCTGAGCTTTGCGGTAAGCTCCGTATGTTGCGCCGTCGGTGCAGGAAAATTTGATGTGGTGATCACCACATCGCCGCCTCCGCTGATCAGCATCTCCGGCTGGCTGATCGCAAAGCTGAAAGGTGCAAAGCTGGTATATGATGTCCGGGACATCTGGCCGGATGTGGCGCTGGAAATGGGCAGCTTTTCGGAGGGCGGCCTTGCCTGCCGGGTATTCCGGAGCATTTCGGATTTCATGTACCGCAAAGCCGATCTGATCACAACGGTGACTCCGGGCAAGGTGCAGAGCATCCGCGCCAAGCTGGCGGAAAATGTCCGGGATAAAGTGCGGCTGATCTCCAACGGCTACGACTTACGCAACGATGCGGAAGCAACGGACGAGACGGCCGTGGAAAAATACGGTCTGCGGGATCGGTTTACCTGTGTGTACATCGGCAATGTGGGACTTGCACAGGGACTGGAATCCCTGCTGGAAATTGCGGCAAAGACGAAGCACCGGGACGTGCAGTTTTTGATTTTCGGCAATGGTGCAGAAAAAGATGCCTTAGAAAGTCAGGCGAAGGAACGTGGTCTGAATCAGGTCCGGTTCTGCGGCAACCTGCCCCATGCACAGGTGGCACCCGTGCTGACCCATGCCCAAATCAGCTACATTCCGCTGAAAAGCGAAAAGATGAAAGACAGCGTGCCCACGAAGCTGTACGAGTCGCTGGCACTTGGCTGTCCGGTGCTGCTGGCGGCAGTGGGCGATGCGGCTGACCTGTTGGCGGCGAGTGGTCTGGGGCGCAGCGTGTCGCCGGACCATATGGAAGAAATCGTCGCAGCGTTTGATGAAATGGTGGAGCATTACGACACCATCGGACAGAATCGTCGGACTGCGATGCAGATGATACGAGAAAAACACTCCCGGCAGAGTGCTGTTCTGGAACTGGAAGCGGAACTGCAGAAGCTGTGCGGGGAAAAGACGAAGGGGGAAGCGTTGCAATGATCAATGTGATCGGACTGGGCTATATTGGTCTGCCCACCGCCCTGATGATGGCGGCACACGGGCAGGAGGTCATCGGCACGGATCTGTCGGAAAAAGTGGTGAACGCACTGCAGAACGGACAGGTCAGCCTGATGGAAGACGGCATTGAGGAGCTTTACCGCAAAGCGGTGGCGGGCGGCATCCGTTTTTCTACGGAGTATCAGAAAGCCGAGGTATACATTATTTCGGTGCCGACGCCGTACGACAAGGAAACCAAGTGCGTGGATGCCTGCTATGTGGAATCTGCGGTCCGCACGGTGCTGGGCGTGTGCCCGAAAAAGGCGGTCATGGTCATCGAATCGACCATTTCGCCGGGCACCATCGACAAGCAGATCCGTCCGCTGATTGAAAAATGCGGGTTCGTCATCGGCGAGGACATCTTTCTGGTACACGCGCCGGAACGGATCATTCCGGGCAATATGCTGTATGAACTGGAGCACAACAACCGGACCATCGGTGCAGATCAGCCGGAAATCGGCGCAATGGTGAAGGCGCTGTATGCCTCTTTCTGTAAGGGTGAGATTACCCTGACGGACATCCGTACTGCAGAAATGACCAAGGTGGTGGAAAACACCTTCCGGGCGGTCAACATCGCTTTTGCCAACGAGCTGGCAAAAATCTGCCGCAAGAACGGCCTGAATGTGTACGAGGTCATCGACATCTGCAACAAGCATCCCCGCGTGAACATCCTGCAGCCCGGCCCCGGTGTCGGCGGTCACTGCATCAGCGTGGATCCGTGGTTTCTGGTGGGCGATTATCCCCAGCTGGCCACGGTCACGGCGGCAGCCATGCATATGAACGCCGAAATGCCGAAATTTGTGCTGAAGCGCATCCGGCAGATCATGCGCGAACACGGCATGGAGGACATCGGCCGGGTCGGTCTGTACGGCATGGCCTACAAAGCGAACGTGGACGATTGCCGGGAATCGCCCGGACTTCAGCTGCAGCAGGTGGTCAATGACTACTGCGCCATGACGCTGACGTCCTATGACCCGTATGTCAGCCGTACGCTGCTGCCCAAGCAGGAACATACGCTGGAGGCATTTCTGGCCAAGACGGATCTGGTGGTCATTCTGGTGGGCCACGATGAGATCCGCCAGAACGCGGCGGCACTGCAGGGCAAAATCGTGCTGGATTGCTGCAACCTGCCGGAACTGGCCGGTGCATATCATCTGTAAGAATGAAGCTGAGAAATGTATCGGGTCGGTGCTGCGCTGCGGTACCGGCCAGAATGAATAAAAATCACCGATGAAAGCCGAGGTGCCGGAAAAATGCTTGAAAAAATCGGATTATACGCATGGACCATCCGCTATATGAAGCCGGAGCAGGTGTTCTGGCGTGTCGGCAAGCGATTGGGGTTGAAATGCGCCCTCAAGGGAAGCCGTCCTGTCCGCGGTACCGCACCCCGGCAGGTGGTTGCGCTGCCGGAACTGGATTTTGACCCCGTTTTTCTGCAGCGCTTTGATGCAGAGGCGCTGATGGCAGACCGGGTCACGTTCCTGCACGAAACGGAAGCGTTTGCATGGGATGAACCGTGGAAACGGCCGGAACGCGCTGCGCTGTGGAACTTCAATCTGCACTATTTTGAATTTCTGCATCCGCTGGTCAGACGGTATCTGGAGACCGGCGACGAAAAATTCCTGCGCAAGACAGAACAGACGATCCGTGGCTGGATGCAGCAGAATCCGCAGTCGGGCGGCGGTGACGGATGGGCGGCATATACCCTTTCGCTGCGCCTGACCAACTGGCTGGCTTTTTATGCGTCGCTTGGCAACCGGCTGGACGAAGCCTTCCGCAAGGACATGGAGGAATCCATGTATGCGCAGTATGTGTACCTGTCCGGACATCTGGAAAAGGATATTCTGGGCAACCATTACTTTGAAAATCTGAAGGCTTTGGTGCTGTGTGCGCTGTTTTTTGGCGATGCGGATGCACTTCCTGTATATCTGGCGGCATTCCGGGCGGAATGCCGGGAAGAAATCCTGCCGGACGGGATGCACTTCGAACGAAGCCCGATGTACCACAAAATCGTACTGGAGGGGCTGCTGCGGGTCGCAGTAAGCCTCCGGGCGGCCAATATGCCCGATGCAGAACTGGAACGGCTGGCGGGGAAGATGCTTACGGCGGCTTGCTCCATGGAGCAGGGACTGGCCCGGACACCGCTGTTCAACGACAGCGGTGACAATGTGGCGAAAAGCCTGAATGCACTGCGGCGGTGTGCCGGTCAGCATCTGCACCTCGTGCCGGAATACCGAGCATCGTTTCCGGACAGCGGCTTTTACATTTTTACAAACCATGCATGGAAACTGATCGTGGATGCAGGTGCGGCGGGACCGGATTATATCCCCGGCCATGCTCATTGCGATGCCATGAGCTTTGAACTGTACCGGAACGGTCAGCCCGTGCTGGTGAACTGCGGTACGTATGCCTATCAATGTGCCGAACGGCACTGGTTCCGCAGCACCGAAGCACACAACACGGTGCAGATTGCCGGAACGGAGCAATCTGAAATCTGGAGCGTATTCCGGCTGGCCCGGCGAAGCAAAACGCAGGTGCTGGAATTGCGGGAAAACGGCCTCCGGATGGAAATGACGGATTACAAGGGCAACCGGATTCAGCGGGACATCCGTCTGGAAGCAGATGCCCTGTACATTCAGGACCATGCCCCCGGCAAGCAGCTGCAAAGCCGCCTGCACAGCATAAATGACATCAATATTGAAAGCAATGCCACTCTGCTCCGGGGCGAAGCTATGTATGCACCGGAGTACGGATTGCGGCAGACCATACAACAGATTACGGCCGTTGGCGACGGTACGGTGAAGCTGACGATCCCGCTGAAGTAACAAAAGGAAGGATGCGCGTCATGAATCCGATGAAAATCTACAACCGGCTGCCTGCGTGGGCGCAGACACTGGCGGTGTCACTGGAGGGTCTGCGGATTCAGAAAAAACGGTACGATGCACTTTTTGAGGCGCAGTACCGGGAGTTCATGTCCCGGAACAACTGGACGTACGCACAGAAATGCGAATTCCGGGATGCACAACTCCGGAACATGGTAAAGCATTGCTACGAAACGGTTCCGTATTACCGCAGGCTGTTTGACGATCTGCACATCGACTACCGGAGCATCCAACGGCTGGAAGATCTGCAATGTCTGCCCATTCTGGACAAGCAGACCATCCGGGCGCACTACGAGGAGTTTTTCTCCGAAAGCTACGACCGCACACAGCTGATTGAACAGCATACCAGCGGAAGCACCGGCACCGGTTTTTCTTTTTATCAGAACCGGGAGGCCCATGCGGCGGTCTGGGCGCACGTCTGGCGCGGCAACCACAACATCGGTCTGAACCGGGAAATGTGGTGTGCCTACTTCGGCGGACGATCCATCGTGCCGCCCGGACGGAAAAACGGCCCCTGTTACCGGATCAATTACCCCGGCCGGCAGATCATGTTCAGCATTTATCACATGAATGACCGTACCTTTGCACAATGGGTCAAGGTGCTGAACAAGCATCGGCCGCCGTGGATTCAGGGCTATCCCTCTGCGCTGGTGCCGTTTGCGGCATTTCTGGAGCGAAGCGGACAACGGCTCGATTATGTGCCGCAGGTCATCACACTCTCCAGCGAAAACGTCAGCTGGGCACAGGAGGATTACCTCCACCGCATCTTCGGGGTATATCCGATGCAGAATTATGCCCAGTGTGAGGCGGTGGCCACGTTCCGCCAGCGGCTGGACCGCAAAATCTTCGTAGATGAGGATTTTGCGGCGGTGGAGCTGATTCCGACGGGACAAGACAACCTGTGCCGGATCGTCGGCACTACACTGAGCAATTTTGCCATGCCGTTCCTGCGCTACGATACCAAGGATCTGGCGACATGGCGCCTGACGGAGGAGGGCCGCGAAATTCTGACACTGGACGGCCGCGACGAGGACGACATCCGGCTCCGGGACGGCGGTAGCGTGCGGCGGCTCAGCCGTGTATTTCAGGATCAGTTGCACATCACAGAGGCACAGATCATTCAGAAAAGTCTGGATATGGCAGAGTTTCATGTGGTGTGTGCGCCGGAATTTACGCCGGCGGACGAACAGCGGCTGGCACAGGCGATCGGCGGCTATCTGAACGGACGGATCGGCTGGAAAATCGTCCGGACGGAGCGCCTCATACGCAATAAAAACGGAAAAGTCAGATTTATTATTTCGGAGCTGTGACATGGCCATTTACTACATCGGTGCATTTCCGCCCGCTTACGGCGGTGTGACCATCAAAAATAAAAATCTGTATGAAGCATTGGAAGCCCGGTTCGACCTCCGCAAAATCGACATGAACCGGATCAAGCGGGGCGACCTGCGGGAAATGCTGCGCTTTGCGTGGGCGATGCTCACCGGCAAGCAGTACATCATCGGGCTGGCAGGTCAGAAGAACCGCCGCAGTTTTACAAAGATGATGTATTGTTTCAAACGGAAAGCAATGCGCCGGAGCATCCTGCTGGTGATGGGCGGCATCGTGGATGATGTCGCCGAAGCAGGTCCGGCTTTTGTGAAAAAAATGAATACCTACCGGCAGACCTATGTGGAATTGCCCGGAATGGTACGGAAGCTGGAAAGTGCCGGTGTGACCAATGCGGCCATTTATCCCAACGGACGGCCCAGACCAGGGGCATTGCCTGCACCTGTCGTGACGGATGCGCCGCTGCGGTGCGTCTTTTTCTCCATCATTCAGCCGGAGAAAGGGGTGGACCTGATCCTGCAGGCGGCAGAACGGATGCCGGGAACTGAGTTCCATTTTTACGGTGAGCTTCAGAAAGCATACGAGGCGGAATTCCGCGCCGCATTGCAGAAAAGCAATGCAGTCTGGCACGGGGTGTTCCGGGGGAATGCAGACGAAGTGTATCGTGAACTGAGTCAGTATGACGTTCTGCTTCTGCCTACCCGCTGGAAAGCGGAGGGGCTTCCGGGCATTCTGGTCGAAGCAAAAATTGCAGGGGTGCCGGCCATCGTCAGCGACCACAATTTCAACCGGGAAATCGTCCGGCATGAGGAAGACGGAATCGTGATCCCCGATGTCACGGCGGATAAACTGGTGACGATCTTGCAGAAGCTGGATTGCGACCGGCAAAAGCTGTTGGCTATGAAACGGAAAAGCCGTGCATCCGCAGAGGATTATTATATTGATGTGTGTGCATCAGAGGTTGTGCGGACATTGGAAAGA
>JAFTRF010000034.1 GCA_017462405.1 Clostridia bacterium
CATTGGTAAAAGACAACATCACTTCTGGAAATTATTTGACAGAGGCGATCCAGGCGTTAAAGGTTGTCTGCAAAGATCCGTATGTCGTGGGAAGCGATTTTGTCGGAGAAGAGATCACGGACATTTCGGAGCTGAAAGCGGTCATCCGGGAAATCGTCACGAAGATCGCCAGCGAGGACCGGGACTGGACCATCCGGGTACACGCCGGTGAAAATGATTCGCTGAAAAGCAATATGTCCCGCGCCATTGCATTGGTCGAGGAGTCACTGCTGCCTGGGCAGCCGTTCCCGCATATGCGCATCGGCCACGGTGTGTACTGCGCCAGCCTGAAAAGCAGGCAGGGCAAAGAACTGCTTGCGAAAATCAAAGAGCACGACGTGGTGCTGGAATTTCAGCTTACCAGCAATGTGCGCCTGAACAACATCATCGATCTGAAAACGCATCCGCTGAAACGCTACCTGCAGAATCATATTTCCTGTGTCATGGGTACGGATGGCTACGGTCTGTACGGCACCGACAGCATTGATGAGCAGATCGCGCTGGCTAACTTCCTCAAAATTTCCGATGCGGAATTTGAACGGATGAAAGCGGTGGAAGATGCGCTGATGGCGCGACAGACGCAGAATTTCGCGCGAAAATCGGCGGCATTTGCACAGGTGCTGAACAACCGGACGGTGCAGCAGTATTATATGGATGAATTTCTGAAGCGGTTCGATGACATTTCGGATGTGAAATTTGAAATCCGCAATTTCCCGTCGTATCCGGTGTTCAAGGAGCGGGTGACGGAGCTGCCGTGGGACAAGTACCCCGTGGTCATTGCGGGCGGTAGCTTTACCAGCATCAACCACGCGACCCGCGTCAGCGAAAACGACCAGCGGGTGCTGCAGGCATTGCTGGACCAACTGGATCCGGAAAAAGTGTTTTTCGTGGTGGGTCACCGGCTGATGGGCCACGAAAAATATCTTGTGGAACACAACCGGAAATTTGATATTTACAGCATCATTCCGGCGCTGATGAGTACGAAACAGATTCAGAAGCTGACGCGGGCCAACATCAAAGGCATCCGCATTTCGACGGAGTCGCAGGAAATGGGCATCTACAAATCGTTCAACTATGAGATCTTTGAGCGCAGAAATTGTGTGCTGCTGGCATTCGACGGCAATTCGGCGGTGGCCAATCTGGTACAGGAGGCGCGCAACGGCAAAGGGCGTGCATGGCTCTTCATCTATCCCAAATCGGCGATGCTGAAAGCAAAAGCGGCCTCACTGGAGGGGTATGTGACGATTCACGCAGCACCGGACGAAGTCATCCGGAAGATCCGCGAACTGGAAGACAACATCGGCACCAAGCTGTAAATCGGGCTTACTTCCGAAGAAGGGACTGCGTAAATACAAACGATTTCACCGTACAAGTCAGGAGGCTTACAATATGGAACACAAAACAGGTCATGCCGAGGTCTGGGTCGAGCAGATCATGCTGCCCACCTACGGCATCGGCAAGGCGGACAAAAACCCCATGTTTCTGGAAAAGCGCGTGTATCAGGGATCCAGCGGCAAGGTGTATCCGCTGCCGGTCGTCGATAAAATTCTGGACGAAAAGACGGACCAGCCGTACACCGCGGTATGGCTGGAGAATGACTACATCCGGGTGATGGTCCTGCCCGAACTGGGCGGCCGCATCCAGCGCGCTTACGACAAAACCAACGGTTACGATTTTGTATATTACAATGAAGTGATCAAGCCAGCGCTGGTGGGACTGACCGGACCGTGGATCTCCGGCGGCATCGAGTTCAACTGGCCGCAGCATCACCGCCCGACGACGTATGCGCCCACCGACTGGCGCACCGTGGAAAACGAAGACGGCAGCAAATCCGTAGAGCTTTCCGAAGTGGATCAGATGTACGGCACCAAGGGCAAGATGACTTTTACGGTGTATCCGGACAAGGCGTACATTGAGATCACGGGTCAGCTCTACAACCGCACCAATCTGCCGCAGACCTTCCTGTGGTGGGCAAATCCTGCGGTCGCTGTCAACGACCACACGCAAAGCGTATTTCCGCCGGATGTGTGCGCCGTTTTTGACCACGGCAAACGGGATGTGTCCACGTTTCCGATTGCAACCGGTGTGTATTACAAGCACGACTACGGCGCCGGTGTAGACATCTCCCGTTATAAGAATATCCCGGTGCCGACCTCTTATATGTGCGCCCACAGTGACTACAATTTCGTGGGCGGCTACGATTACAGCGTCGGGGCAGGCATCCTGCACATTGCCGATCACCATGTTTCACCCGGCAAGAAGCAGTGGACGTGGGGCTGCGGCGACTTCGGCCGGGCATGGGACCGGAACCTCACCGATGCCAACGGGCCGTACATCGAGCTGATGACCGGTATGTTCTGCGACAATCAGCCGGACTTCAGCTGGCTCAAGCCGTTTGAGGAAAAGACCTTCACGCAATACTTCATGCCATACAAGGCGGCAGGTTACGTCAAGAATGCCAGCACCGAAGCGGTGCTGAATCTGGAAACCGACGGCGGGGAGGCACGCATCACCGTATACACCACCGGCGTGTACGAAAATGCACGGGTGGTACTGACCGCAGCAGGTCAGACCGTTTACGATCGCACGCAGACCATCAGCCCGGTAAAGGTGCTGCGGGACACCGTGGCGATCCATGTGCCGGAAACGGAACTGGTGCTGACGGTATACGATGGCCACGGCCGCAAACTGCTGGATTACGCACCGCAGGAGAAGAAAATCGAGGAGATTCCCGATCCGGCACCGGCGGCAAAGCTGCCCCACGAGATCCATACCAACGAGGAACTGTATCTGACCGGTCTGCACATTGAGCAGTACCGCCATGCCACGTATCTGCCGGACCCGTATTACCTGGAGGCGCTCAAGCGGGATCCCGGCGACAGCCGTGTGAACAATGCCTATGGCCGTCTGCTGCTGCGCCGTGGTCTGCTTGCCGGGAGCGAAGTGTATTTCCGCAAGGCCATCGAGCGCATGACCGAGCGCAACCCCAACCCCTACAACAGCGAAGCAATGGTGGGATTGGGCTTGTCCCTGCTGTATCAGGGCAAGACGGACGAAGCATACGATGCTTTCTACAAAGCCACGTGGACAGC
>JAFTRF010000035.1 GCA_017462405.1 Clostridia bacterium
CAGGACGATCTGCGTCAGGCCGGTGCAGCCCAGAAACGCACCGGAACCAATATGCGTGATGCCCTCGTCAAGCGTCACCGTCCGGATGCGCTGCAGCACATTCTGGCGTTCGCGCGGGCGGGGGTGCTTCCGCTCATCGTTGATGGCAAATGCATGCTCCCCCACGGCGGTCACACTTCGCCGACCGATGCGCATCGGCACGACGATGTCCGTCTCCTCGCCTTTGTAGGCAGTGATCATCACCGTACCGTCTTCACGGGTCCGGTAATCCCACAGTTTTTTCATATCGCCGGCATTGAACGGGTCTTTCATCAGTTCCCGCTCCAGTTTCCGTTCCTCATATCGTGCCGCTTCTTCCTCCGAAATGTGTCGTGCTTTCCAGTCCATCAGAAAAGCGATGCATTCGGATGCGCCGGCTTCAAGGGCCGGATTCAGATACTCCGGTTCAAAATTCGCCACCGTAATCTTGCCCTGCGTCGCATAAAACATCGGTACGGCCACCCAGTCTGCCTGAAATGCCATTGCCAGCAGCCGCTTGCGTTGCCCCATGGCATATTTGCAATATACCGGCCATACGGCACGGTCGGTGTGCTGCGCACCGTCCGCAAACCAATGCTGAATGGCCAGCCGCTTTTCCTGCGTGCTGTGAAAGGCTGCAATGGACAAATTGGGCGTTTCCAGCTTTTTTACGCCGTTGAATGCGCCGATCTCACTGTCTGCATTGCCGTTGAAGCGCAGGGTCAGCTCTTTGGGGCCGGCAAATGCGTTGTTTCCGATAAACTGCACGCTGTCGGGCAGGATGATGGTCGTCACGCTTTTGCGGTGGTAAAAGGCCGTCCGGCCAATGTGCGTGACACCGTCGGGTACGGTCACGGATTTCCGGCTGCCGTAATAGTCAAACAGCGTCCCGTTCACGATCACGAATCCCTTGGCATCCGCCAGCGCAGGACAAGCCCAGAACATCCACGGTGACAGCGGGCCGATGCCTTTCGGCAGCACCGCACGGGACAGGCTTTTGCAGGTGCTGAATATGCTGGGCTCCAGCCGGGTCACGCCGTCCGGAACAACGATCTCACGCAGAGAGGTACAGGTATGAAAGGCGCCCTCCCCGATGCTCTGCAAGCCGTCGGGCAGGATGATGTGCTCCAGTTCCTTGCATCGCAAGAAAGCCCATGCACCGATATGCGTCAGCCCGGCGGGCAGCACGACGTTCCGGAGCGCAGTACACCGGTTGAAGGTGTGATCTTCGATGCAGGTGATCATCGGCGGCAGTACAACGCTGCACAGCGCCCCGCAGCAATAGAAGGCACCGTCTCCGATGCGCGTCAGCGTCTGCGGCAGGTCGATCCGCTCCAACCGGACGCACCCGGCAAATGCATTGTTGCCGATTTCCACGATGCCCTCCGGAATGATGATTTCGGTCAGCTGGCGGCAATCGTAAAAGGCACCGCTACCAATGCGCAGCATACCGGCAGGCAGCACCACCTTGCGCAACTGCTCATTGAATGCGAACGCCCGCTCATCGATGGCTGTGACCTCGTCCGGGACGATCACTTCCTCTTCTTCACCGGAATATCTTTTCAGGACACCGTTCTCGATCTGAAAGTCTTCGGACATACTCATAGCGTTTTCTCCCTCGGCTGTACTTCTTCTTTCCATGCAATGCGGTATTGACGAGCGTAATACTGTATCGTGCTGCCTGGCGGTGTGTAAAGCGTCAGCAGCTTGTTCGGCCGGCTGTTCCACCAATGGAAGGCGTGTCGGTGGATCCGGCAATCCGGGTTCTGTATGTGGACGGCCGTCAGCTTTTCGCAGCCCGCAAAAGACATCCCTCCGATTTCGGTCACGCTGGCCGGAATCGTTACCTCCTGCAAGTTGATGCTGTTCTGAAAGAGCCCTTCCGCTACCTTCAAGGATCCGTCGGTCACGGTCAGCCGCAGCAGCCCGTCACACTCACAAAATGTGGACGGGTCGATTTTACACGGGTCGGTCGGTGTGGTGATTTCCTGCAATGCGGTGCATCCGCCGAATATATTATTTCCGATTTTCCGGATGTTGTGCGGAATGGATACCCGCTGCAACGCCGTACAGCGTTCAAAAGCAGCTTGTTCGATGCACTGAAGTCCCTCCGGAAAAGACACCCCGCACAGCTGCGTACAACCAGAAAAGGCCCTGTACCCGATGTGTGTCAGTCCGGACGGGAAATCCACCTTGGTCAGCGCATTGCAGCGGCAAAACAGACACGTTTCGATGCGCTTCAGTGCTTCGGGCAGGTGGATCTCTGTCAGCCCGAAACAATCCCAGAATGCGCCCTCCCCGATCTCGCTTACGCTGTCGGGGATGTCCAGCCGGGGCAACATTTCACAGCCCGCAAAGGCCTTCGGGCCAATCTCCGTCAGCCCGGCGGGCAGGCGCACCTCTTTCAGCTGCAGACACTCGAAAAATGCCGCCCTGCCGATGCAGGTAATGCTGTCGGGCAGCGTCACCGTCCGGATATTTTTGCAGATCTGCTGTCGTTCCTGCGGTTTCGCCCGGTCGGCTGTGTCTCTGGTGGCAAACAGCGACGGGCCCAGCCCCGTTACGGGACGACGGCCGATCCGCGGCGGGATCCGGATATCGGTGTCTCTGCCTTTGTAGACGGTGAGCATGACCGTACCGTCTGCCCGCGTCTCCCAGCTCCATTGCTTTTTCATCTCCGCCGCACAGAAAGGGTCCCGTGTCAGTTCCTCTATCATCCGGGCTTCCATGTCCTCTTCCGGGATGTGCGCCTGTTTCCATTGCAGTAAAAAAGCGGTACATTCCGGCGCGTGGGCTTCTGTTGCCGGGTCCATGTAGTCTTCGCTGAAATTTTTCGCCGTGATTTTCCCCTGCGCCGCATAATATACGAGTACCTGCACCGCATCCTCCTGCAAAGCCTTTTTCACCAGCCGTTTCCGCTGGGCCATGGCATATTTGCCATAGCCCGGATCCATATAGCGTTCCGGATGCAGCAGATAGGGGCTGATGGCCGCATTCCGCTCTTCCTTGGTCGAAAAGGCCGCAAACGGCATTCGGGGTGCGTGGATTTCGGCGACTCCGTGAAAGGCACCCGGTTCCGTTTCCGCAACGCCGTCGAAACAGATGCTCTGCACACCGGAACCGGCCGCATATTCGCGGATGCTGGTCACAGAATCCGGCAGACGGATCTCGGTGATGTCCGGCCGTTCGATGAATGCAAAGGTGTCGATGCAGGTCACGGAATCCGGTACTGTGACATATTTTTCTGTTCCGCAGTAATCACACAACATCCCACGCACGATAACGAAGCCGTTTTTGTCCGCCAGTCCTTCACAGCCCGAAAAAACCATCGGTTTCAGTTCGGTCACGCTGTCCGGTATGGTCAGCCGTACAAGACTTTTGCAGTTGCGGAACGCCATCCGTCCGATGCTCATCGTGCCGTCCGGAATGTCGATACCGGTCATCTGCCCGCAGTGCCAGAATACGCCGTTTCCGATGTGCGTCAGCCCGGCGGGCAGGTGCACCGTCTGCAAGGCATCGCATTCATCAAACGTACCGTTTTCGAGGTATGTGATGCCATCCGGCAGAATCACCTCAGTCAGACTCCGGCATCTGCTGAAGGCATATGTGCCGATGTGCGTTACCCCTGCCGGAAGCTGCACGTTCTGCAGTCTGCTGCACCCGGCAAAGGCTCTGGTGCCGATGCTTTGGAGCGTAGACGGCAAAACGACCGTTTCCAGATGGATGCAGTCGAGAAATGCGTCCATACCGATGCGGGTCACGCCCTCCGGGATGACGACCGAGGTCAACTGCATCATATTGCTGAATACATCATTCCCGATTTCCGTAATGCCGTCCGGCAGGATGATTTCAGCTTCCATGCTGTAACATTCGGTCAGTTCCCCGTTGCAAATGATGAATTGATCTTCATTGACAGAACACATAAAAATTTCACCTCCGGATAAATGGTCCAGAATAAAAATACATCGGCCCCTCAATGGAGCGGGCCGATGTGTCAGATGGATGATTGTGAATTCCGGCGGCTGCGTCAGATTTCCAGATCCAGCGCCTCGATTTCACGGATGATGGCCTTCTGCCGCTCATAGAACAGCAGTTCCTTGTTGTGTGCAAAGTATTCCTCGCAGCGGTAGCGGCTGATGAAACGTGCACTGTAATAGCTGATGGTCAGCTCGGTCACCAGAATCAGCATTTCCTGTCCCTCTGCAAAGACTTCCTCGCAGAACTTGAACACGTTGGACAGTTTCTTCTTTGCTTCTGCGGCCTGCTTCATCAGTGCCTTGGTGGACTTGGTAAATTCGGCCTTGATGAGTTTGAACATCTCCGCATTGGTGGCGTGGGGATTGTTTGCCGGAACACTCCGCATCTTCTCCAGCCCGGCAATGGCGCTGTGGCAGGCATATTCCTCGTCCGCAGACAGCGTAGAGGCCAGCTTGCCATTTTTGATTTTCTTCTGCAGCAGGGCGATCTGCTTGCGCAGAGACTCGTCTGCATCGGCCTTGGAATGATTCAGCTCCAGATGTACCGTCTTCAGGGCTGCGGTCAGCTCGGTCAGCGTCATTTCGGTCAGCACGACCTTCTTCAGTTCGGCCATAATGGCATCCAGCAACAGGCCCACCACCGCGAGGCGCTCGTCGAACTTTGCACCGGCAGCGCGCGTCTTGATTTCCTCCGGCGTCTTGCCAGCGAGAATCTTGTCCACCTGATAGTCGGACTTGTATTTCACGAACAGATCGTAGTAGATGGCAAATTCCTTGGCAATTTTCTTGTTCTGCAGGTACTGGGCGATCAGCTTTTCGTTCACAGGCAGATTGTGCTGCTCATACAGGCGGATCATATCGGACAGATCGCTCCAGCCGCGGGCAGTCACGAAGCTTTTGCCGTCTACGGTCGTTTCAATCTTGTAAAAGTCATTTTTCTTGATATCGAGATAGGTCATGATGGAGGCGTGGGTACTCTTACGGTAAGCATATTCCTTCCATGCCTCAAAATCCGGTTCCACATCAATGCGCTTCAGGCGGTCCCACGTAACGATGTCGAACTCGCGGACGGAGTTGTTGTACTCCGGCGGGTTGCCGGCCGTGACCACGATCCAGCCGCTGGGCACACGGTGGCGGCCGAAGATCTTGTACTGCAGGAACTGCAGCATGGACGGTGCCAGCGTCTCGGATACGCAGTTGATTTCGTCCAGAAAGAGGATGCCTTCCTTCAGACCGGTCTGCTCCATCATGTCGTATACCGATGCGATGATTTCGGACATGGTGTATTCGGATACGCTGTACTCCACACCGCCGTAGTTTTTCTTCTCAATGAAGGGCAGACCCAGCGCACTCTGGCGGGTATGATGGGTCATGGAATAGCTGACCAGACCGACACCCAGCTCGGCGGCTACCTGCTCCATGATGGCGGTTTTGCCGATACCGGGAGGGCCCATCATAAAGATGGGACGCTGGCGCTCGATGGGGATCAGATAGTTGCCGAACGCATCCTTGGTAAAATATGCCCGGATCGCGTTATGAATCTGTTCTTTTGCTTCCTTGATGTTCATTTTTTTACCTCGACTTTCTGCTGATTGATTGCGCGGTTGTAACTGGTGGTTCTGGAACGCAAAGTGCGTACCAATTCATTGCCTTCGGATGCAAGTGCACGGATTTCATGATGTTCAAATTGCTGTTTCAGTAAGGCATGGATCAGCCGGTTGCGGTCATCCTTCCATGCCAGGACCCGGTCAAGCAAATCATCGGAAAAGTATTTTGCCAACAGCTTGTTGTCGGCGGTCCGCTTCTGAATGTAACAGATTTTGGAATGGATGTTGGACTCCCGCTTTTTTCTGCTTTTCAGGTATGATAAAATCGGTTGCGCTGCTCACGTGTATCGTCTCCTCAGATGTCCTCTTTCTGCAGAATCAGCTTTATTGCCCACGGGGGGACGCTGTAATCGTTGTATTCGTCATCAATGAACACAAAGGCAGTCTTGTATCCGGGCATCTGCACCGGAAATACGCCGCAGCCGTCCGTGAAGTAAATCATGCCGCGCAGGTCGGTGAATTCTCCCTCCCGCTGAAGCTTATCCACATATGAAAACACCGGCCGGAAATCGGTGCCGCCCATGCCGCGGAGTACCATGGTTTCCAGATATTTGTCAAATTCTTCCTGACAGGTGATTTTTTTGTCTTCCTGAATGTTGGCATCGCACTGGATGATATGCAGGTTGATTTTGGTGAAGAAGCTCTCGCTGGACTTCAGAATGTTGTAGGTTTTCTGCATAAACCGCTGTACCAGATCGCCAGAGGTCGAGCCGGAGGTATCGATGGCAATAACAAATTCCCGGATGGCCTTGACCTCTTTGTATTCCAGCGGTTCGATCAGCGGCATCCGTTCGTACAGCTGCAAACCGTAGGTGTAAAAAATATTGTCGAATTCGTCGTCGTTGACCTTCATCATCTCGCCCGTTACGGCAAATTTCTTCAGAAATTCGGTATAGTCGTACTTCTCGCGGGTAACAGCAGCCAGATTCTGTGTCAGCGCACCGGCCGTCGTTCCCCGCTGTTTGCCAAAGGTTTCAAGATCAACCTGCATCCGCTCGGCGATTTCCCGCCATTCTTCCGACATGATTGCTGCGTCCGGATCGTCGGTCTGCTGTCGATCCTGCGGTTTTTCCTTATTCTGCGACAGACCAAACCGCTTCTCGATTTCGCTGGCAGTCATGTACCAGATCTCATGATTGTCTGCGTAAAAAAGACCTCGGATCTCCGCCACCACTCTGGGGTCTGGCATCTGTGTCCGCAGCCATACATAAATTTTTTCTGCCGTGACGTACTTGAGTTCATTCCGGATGGCGGCAATGTATTTGGCCTGCGGACGCTCACGCTCGTCGGTCACTGAACGAAGTCCCAGCTCGGTGATAGCGTTTTCCACCGCAATGTCACACGCTAGATCCCAGTACGGCCGGTTCAGCGTAGGATCCATGTACATATGACGGAACAGGCAGTGAAATACGACATGCAGATAGTCGCGCACCGGAATTTCCTTGCCGGCCTTGTAGCTTTCCAGCACACTCTTGGCATTGTACAGCAGGTGCTTTCCGTCGGTCAGCAGTGAGGATTCCTCAATGGGAAAGAGTTTGAACACACTCAATGCCGCATCCATGAACCGCAGGTTGACCATCAAGGTATTTCTGGACAGCTTCAGCACTTCCCGCGCCAATTGGTCCATTTTTTCTTCTTTTTCTGTCATATTGCTCCACTCCTTTGCTTTGAATATCGAAAATCGGAGATACGCGTATGAATATACCGGGGTGCAAATGGCAGACCACTCCTCATGAATGGTCTGCCACCGATTGCGTTATTTTCCTGGATAGCATTATAGCATATTTTTCTGCTGTTGACAAGGGCATTCTATAAATCCCATGCAAATACCATCGAAAACGCACGGAACTGAGCCGCAGCCGTTGCCCGGATGCAAAAAGGGTGCCGCAGTATCGTCAGCACCCTCCCGGTTGATGGGTTTCTGTTCAGGCCTCTGTGAATGCCCGGATGTCGTCCAGACGGGCTTCGGCAGCCTTTCGTCCAAGATTGTAGATTTCCCGCAACTTCTCCGGATCCTTTTCCGTTTTGCTGATGACCAGCGGGACCTCCGGCCGGATGACCAGCAGACTGCCCGCCTGCTCCTGTGCCCGGATGTCGTCCAGTGCGGCATTGTATTCCGTATGGCGGCGGGCCATCGTGTCCACCATGGCAGGATAACGCCGGTAAAACAGGCGCATCAGCGGGATCAGCGGATTTTTCTTCTTGCGATAGCCCTCCGGCTGGGTCAGCACCACCACATTCCGGTCGTAGCCCATCTGCTGAAATGCCCGCACCGGGATGGAATCGGAAATGCCGCCGTCCAGCAGCTTGTACCCGCCCACCTCGACAATCTGCGACACCAACGGCATGGATGCCGATGCCCGGATCCAGTCAAAGGCATCCTCCGGATTGCCCTCGAACAGATGATAGACCGGCTTGCCGGTTTCCACATCGGTGCAGACCACATAAAATTCCATCGGATTTTTCCGGTAGGCATCAAAATCAAACACATCATGCACCAACGGCACCTCACGATAGCAGAAATCGGTGCTGTACAGATTGCCCTCCCGCAACAGGATCCGCAGACCGCTGTATCGCTTATCTGCGCAGAAGCGCGTGTTGTAGCGGATGACCCGCCCGATCTGGCCGGATTTGTAGTTGCAGCCAAAGGCCGCACCCGCCGATACCCCAATGGCACCGTCAAAGCGGATCCCCGCCTCCATCATGACATCCATAACGCCGGCGGTAAACATTCCACGCATGGCACCGCCTTCCAGAATCAATCCCGTTTTCATGCACGATACTCCTTTGTGTTATTCTGTAGTATAGTATAGCGGAAACAGCGCGGGATTGCAATCGCTGCAGAAAAATTGACCGGGTAGATATTGTGTGCAGCCGCAGCCGGTATTTTCCGGGCGGTCTGCCTCATCGGATACCGATTGATCGGCCGGAACAATTTGTATGCTGCAAAAAATGCCACCGCAGAGCATTTTTCTCTGCGGTGGCAAAATGATGAGATTTGTATGATGAGACGGAGCGGAATGAAGGAGTTACCCCAGCAACCCCAGCTGCTGTTTCCACCGAAGCACACGCCGGGCAGCATTGTCGAGGAGCGTGGTCGATATGCGGCCGGATCTCACCGCATTCAGCACGGCCTTATATTGCACCTTATACTCGCTGCTGCACAGCAGGTCGTTGCCCGCCAGTACCGCCAGTACCGCCGATTCGCCCGCACCGTACAGATTGGTGATGGCCTGCATGACCAGATCATCGGTAACGATGACACCGTCAAAGCCCATTTCCCGGCGCAGATACTGGTGTACTGCCGGAGACAGCGACGCCGGATAGGTCGTGTCCATGCAATTCACAAAGGTATGGCTGACCAGAATCGCGCCGCACCCGGCCTCAATACCGGCCGCAAACGGCACCAGATCGACTGCTTCCAGCTCGTCCAGTGTACGGTTGTCCACCGCGATGCCGACGTGGGTGTCGGTGTTGTTGCCGTAACCCGGAAAATGCTTCAGTACACCGCCGACATCATAGTCCGCCATCACATCCACCACGGATTGGATAAACCGGGCCGTTTCGGCAGGACTTTGCCCCAGGGACCGTTTGTACATAAACGAGGTGCTGTCGGTGGTAATATCGCACACCGGTGCCATATTGACGTTGATGCCCAGCGAGGTCAGCAGGCTGCATTTTTCTTTCTCGGTTTTGATGATCAGATTCAGTCCACCCTGATTGTACAGATCCCGCGGAGAGAGAAATTTGCTTTTGCGGTACTGGGAATAGTAGCTGACGCGCGTGACCGTACCACCTTCCTCATCCACCGCAATCAGCAGCGGGACATCGGCCGCCGACTGGTATCCGGCAATGGTCGCTGTAACCTTGGACGGGGTGCTGTTTTTGAAATCGCGCCCGAACAGGATATAGCCGCCCAAATGATAGGTCTGTACATCCGTCACTGCGGCAGCGGTCGTGGGGCATCGCGCCAGAAAGAGCTGGCCGACCTTTTCTTCAATGGTCATGTCGGCAAGGATTTCCTCCACGGTCTTTTTGATCGTCGGCTTGGACGATACAGGCTGTTGCGAAGTCGTCGTACCGGAAGATGGCTTGGACGAGGCCGGCTTCTGCGAGGTCGTCGTACTGGAAGACGGCTTGGACGAGGCCGGCTTCTGCGAGGTTGTCGTACCGGAAGAAGGCTTCGATGAGGCCGGCTTCTGCGAGGTTGTCGCATTTGATGACGAATCGGACGAAGCAGACTCCTGCGAAGTCGTTACATCCGATGACGGTTCCGACGAAGCGGACTCCTGTGAAGTCGTCGCCGGCGCTGACGATGCATCGTGGGTCGTCAGCCTTCCGGCGCATCCGGTCAGAAAGATGTTCAATACAAGAATACACGCTAAGACACGTTTCATGCGGTCATCGGGCCGGGCCCGACATTCACCTCTCATTCAGTGGTTATGACTTGCATTATAGCACATTTTTCCGGCGGATGCAATATGCAGAAAATGTCCGGGCAGTTGCAAGCCGGTCTTCTTCGGTCGGAAGCTTGTACGCTTGCGGAGTAGATTGGCGGAGCCATAAGCCCCCTCTGTCACACCTGCGGTGTGACATCCCCCCGAAGGGGGGGAACGAGTCGGCGGAGCGAAATACAAAGCAATGCGCTTGCAGAGATTGCAAGGCAAGCGCATACATGGTCCGTACCAATAAGCAGCGACGAGACTGAGAGTGCGCCCGCGGCCGCACTGTTCCTTAAAACAACAAACCGGGATCTGATTGCGCATCAGACCCCGGCAGCATGATCAATGTATATGGCCGTTCGCCCGGCGCTTCATTTCCCGCACCACAATCGGGAACAGCGACAGCCCCAGTACAGCGCTCAATGCATTGACACCGACGAAATTCAGCCAGATGCCGTCCAGTCCCAGCGTCCACAGCGCACCGAGCATCAACACCGGAAACACCAGTGCAGTGCTGACGGACATGACCGTAGCCAATGCCGGTTTTTCAATGGCGCTGAAAAAGCCCTGCGTCGTAACCACAAACCAGCGGAACAGGTAAGCTATGCAGAACAGCCGGATGGCTCCGGTGGAAATTTCCAGCAGCAGTGCATCCTCCGGGTCGGCAAACATTGCTGCGATGGTACCGGGGAAGAAAAAGAGCAACGCAGTGGACAGCAGCCCGACCACAGCCGTTCCCGTATAGGCACAACGGAGAATTTTGCGGACACGGTCATCGTTGCCCGCACCCCAGTTGTACCCGATGGCCGGAGACAGTGCATCAGAGATGCCGTACAGCAGCGGCCAGCACAGGTCACTGGCATACATCAGCACGGCATACACGGCTACGGCGGTGGTACCGCCGCCCTCCCCCAGCGCCCGGACGCCCAGCGTCATCAGCGAAATATTCATCAGGATGGAGGTCACGCGGCCCGCAATATTATTCAGGAACACCGGCGACCCGCAGGCGGCAATTTCCCGTAGCATGGACCAGCTGAACCGGGGACGTACAAACCGTAGCAGGGCTTCGCCCCGGACAAACGGGATCATGGAAATCAGCGCACAGGTGCACATGGCGATGCAGGTCGCCAACGCTGAACCGGCTACGTCCATGTTGAATTCCAACAGAAACAGCGCCAGCAGCGCAAGGGTGCCCACGTTGCATCCGATGTTGATGATCATGCTGGTCTTGATGTAGCCACTGATCCGCAGGTAGTTATCCATTGCAAAAAAGACGGTTGTCAGCGGGCTGCACAGCGCGTAGGTACGCAGATACTTCACCGATGTATCCAGAAGCGTATCGTCGGCCCCCATCATACGGGCCAGCGGTGCTGCGGCAAAAAACATCACGCTGCCCATCAGCACCGAGGCCAGAAAAATCAGCACGATGGAGCAGGTAAAAAAGTTGTTGGCGGTTTTGTGGTCCTGCTTGCCCAGCGCAATGGAAATGGGTGCAGACGATCCGACACCCACCAGATCGGCCAGCGAAAAGTTGATCATGACCAGCGGCATGGCGATGTTTACCGCCGCAAAGGCCTCCTCGCCCAGACGGTGTCCGATGAAGATGCCCTCGATGATGCTGTATACGGACATGGCAAACATACTCACCATACCCGGCAGTGCAATAACGAAAAACAGCTTCCATGGGGTCATGGAGGCATACATTTCTTCGGCTTTGGTTCTCATGTTGTCATTTACTCCGTTACAGCAGCGTGTCGTCGTACACGGCGCGGCTGCCGCCAATGAATTTCGGACGGGTGCGCGCTGCCACCACCAGTGCTTCGCCGATGCGGTTATTCGTCAGGCGCAGCGGCACAGCGACTTTCTTCAGGTGCATTCCGATCAGCGTAAAGCCGATGTCCAGTCCGGCATCGGCGCGGATTTCTTCCACCACGACCGGATGGCTGAAGTGCGCATAGGCCTGCGTCGCCATCGAGCC
>JAFTRF010000036.1 GCA_017462405.1 Clostridia bacterium
CAGGATGCAGGGTACGGCCAGTGCCGCCGCCGGAAGCAACAGAGAAGTACTTCTTGCTGTTTTCCAGAGCCCACTTCTTGTAGGTACCTGCAACCAGATGCTGGAAGCGGGTGGGGTTGGTGGAGTTACCGGTGATGGAAACGTCTACGCCTTCCATCTGCATGATTGCTACGCCTTCCAGAACGTCGTTGGCGCCGTAGCAGCGGACAGCAGCGCGCTCACCGTCGGAGAATGCGCGCTCTTCCAGAACCTTCAGCTCGCCGGTGAAGAAATCGTAGTCGGTCTTCACATAGGTAAAGCCGTTGATGCGGGAGATGATGTAGGCAGCGTCCTTGCCCAGACCGTTCAGAATAACCCGGAGGGGCTTCTTGCGGGCCTTGTTGGCGGTACGAGCGATACCGATGGCACCTTCAGCGGCAGCGAAAGACTCGTGGCCGGCCAGGAAAGCGAAGCACTCGGTCTCGTCGCGGAGGAGCATTGCGCCCAGGTTGCCGTGGCCGCGGCCAACAGCACGCTGCTCAGCAACGGAGCCCGGTACGCAGAAAGCTTCCAGACCGATACCGATGGCCTCAGCAGCGTCGGCAGCGTTGGAAACGTTCTTCTGGATGGCGACAGCGCAGCCCAGGGTGTATGCCCAGACAGCGTTCTCAAAAGCGATGGGCTGGATGCCCTTTACGATCTTTTCGCAGTCAACGCCCTTGCTCAGGCAGAGGTCACGGGCTTCTTCGAGGCTGCCCAGGTTGTATTCGGCCAGGCACTTCTCGATTTTGGCCATTCTTCTCTCTTTGCCTTCGAACTTTACATCGTTTGCCATGATAGTCTTGTCCTCCTTCTTTTAATTATTCTTCACGGGGGTCAATGTACTTGGCCGCGTTGTCGAAACGACCGTACTGACCGATGTTCTTCTTGAAAGCCTCGTTGGGTTCCATGCCGTGACGGATGTCTTCCAGCATCTTGCCCAGCTTTACAAACTGATAGCCGGTAACTTCGTTGTTCTCGTCCAGAGCGGTCTTCAGAACATAGCCTTCAGCCATTTCCATATAACGCACGCCCTTGACCTTGGTGGAGAACATGGTACCCACCTGAGAACGCAGCCCCTTACCCAGGTCTTCCAGACCGGCGCCGATCGGCAGACCGTCCTCGGAGAATGCGGTCTGGGTACGGCCGTAAGCCAGCTGCTTGAAGATTTCGCGCATAGCCACGTTGATGGCGTCGCACACCAGGTCGGTGTTCAGGCATTCCAGCAGGGTCTTGCCGGGCAGGATCTCGGCAGCCATAGCAGCGGAGTGGGTCATACCGGAGCAGCCCAGGGTTTCAACCAGAGCTTCCTCAACGATGCCCTCCTTCACGTTCAGGGTCAGCTTGCAGCAGCCCTGCTGAGGTGCGCACCAGCCGATACCGTGAGACAAACCGGAGATGTCCGAAATCTGATAGGACTTCACCCATTTGCCTTCCTCCGGGATCGGAGCCGGACCGTGATGCGGGCCCTTGGCGACCGTACACATTCTTTCTACTTCATGAGAGTAATTCATTAGATAGTGCTCCTTTCACATGGTTTCTTGTTGATAGGGGAAACGCCGTATACATTTACTCTTATAATGGTTTGCGGGTTTTTTGACAAGTGTTTTTGCTGTTTTTTCTTCAATTTTGCAAAAAAACAGGCACATTTTTTGCGCGTATGCGAAAAAAGAAAAATAAATTTGAAGTGTTCACGAAATTTTTACTGAATTTTCCCGGTAAGTATGCTATAATACGATTCATGGCGAGACTTTCCGCCGCCAATACGGACAATCTGAGGAGTATAGATACATGGGGATTCTTTCTGCATTATTCGGAACCTTCAGCAAGCGCGAACTGAAGCGAATTCAGCCCATCTGTGACCGGGTGCTGGCACTGGAGGACAAATACAAAGCGTACACCGACGCCGAACTGCGGGACATGACCGATGTCCTGAAGGGACGGCTGAACAACGGTGAGACTACCGACGACATTCTGCCGGATGCCTTTGCGGTGTGCCGCGAAGCCTCCGCACGCGTGCTGAATATGCGCCATTTCCCGGTGCAGATCAGCGGCGGCATCGTGCTGCATCAGGGACGCATTGCCGAGATGCGCACCGGTGAAGGCAAGACGCTGGTGGCGACGCTGCCGGCGTACCTGAATGCGCTGACCGGCAAGGGCGTGCATATCGTGACCGTCAACGACTATCTGGCCCGGCGCGACTCGGAGTGGATGGGCAAGGTGTACCGTTTTCTGGGCCTGACGGTGGGACTAATCGTCCACGGGCTGGACAACGACCAGCGCCGGGAAGCCTATGCGGCCGACATCACCTACGGCACCAACAATGAGTTCGGCTTCGATTACCTGCGGGACAACATGGTCATTTACAAGCAGAATCTGGTTCAGCGGAGCCATGCGTATGCCATCGTGGACGAGGTGGACTCCATTCTGATCGACGAAGCGCGTACCCCGCTGATCATTTCCGGTCACGGCGAGCAGTCCACCGACCTGTATCGTCAGGCAGACCGCTTCGTGCGTACCCTGCGCAAGCAGAAGGTCCGCACCACCGACGACAAAGAGGACAATGATGCATTGTACTCCGATGCGGATTACATCGTGGACGAAAAGGCCCGCACCGCAACGCTGACCTCCAACGGTACTGCCAAGGCAGAGCGTTTTTTCAATCTGGAAAACCTGTCCGACCCGGATAACAGCGGCTATCAGCATCACATCAATCAGGCCATCCGCGCTCATGGCATCATGACGCGGGATGTGGATTATGTGGTGAAGGATGGTCAGGTCATCATCGTGGATGAGTTTACCGGACGCCTGATGTTCGGCCGACGCTTCAACGAGGGTCTGCATCAGGCCATTGAAGCCAAGGAAAATGTGAAAGTGGAGCGCGAGTCCAAGACGCTGGCGACGATTACCTTCCAGAATTATTTCCGTCTGTATGAAAAGCTGTCCGGTATGACCGGTACGGCCATGACCGAGGAGCAGGAATTCCGCGAGATCTACAATCTGGATGTCATCGAAATTCCGACCAACCGCCCGATGATCCGGAAGGATAACCCCGACATCATCTACACCACCGAACGCGGCAAGTACAATGCGGTCATTGATCAGATCATCGAGTGCCACGCCAAGGGTCAGCCGGTGCTGGTGGGTACGATTTCCATTGAGAAGTCCGAGCTGCTCAGCGCCATGCTGAAGCGGAGAGGCATCCCCCACGAGGTGCTCAACGCCAAGCACCACGAAAAGGAAGCTGAGATCGTGTCGCAGGCCGGTAAGCCCGGCGCAGTGACCATTGCCACCAACATGGCCGGTCGTGGTACCGACATCACGCTGGGCGGTAATGCCGAATATCTGGCCAAGGCCGAGATGCGGCGGATGCAGGTGCCGGAGGAATTGATTTCTGAGGCGACCGGCTTCTCCGAGACGGACAATGCCGACATTCTGGCGGCGCGGGAGACGTTTACGGCGCTGAATGAAAAATACCGCGCGGACATTGCCGCAGAAGCTGAACGCGTGCGTGCGGCGGGCGGTCTGTGCATCATCGGTACGGAACGCCACGAATCCCGCCGGATCGACAACCAGCTGCGCGGACGTGCAGGACGTCAGGGCGACCCCGGCGAATCCCGGTTCTATTTGTCGCTGGAGGATGACCTGATGCGGTTGTTCGGCGGTGAACGGCTGCAGGTGATGATGGAGCGTCTGCACGTGGAGGAAGATATGCCCATCGAAAGCGGCATGGTTTCCGGTACGGTGGAAAATGCCCAGAAAAAGCTGGAAGCACGCAATTTCGGTATCCGCAAAAATGTGCTGCAGTACGACGACGTCATGAGCCGCCAGCGTGAGATCATCTACGGTCAGCGCAATCAGGTGCTCAATGGCGAGGATCTGCGGGAACAGATCCGCAAAATGGTACACGACAGCATCGAATATACGGTAAACACCCACATGCCGGCCGGATCTACGCGGGAGGCGTGGGCACCGGCGGCGGTCCGCGAAAAATACAAGGGCCTGCTGACCACGGACGAGGATCTGGTGTATACACCGGATGAGTTGGAGGATGTGGATCCTTCTGCGGTAACGGAAATGCTGAATGACCGCGCAATGGCGATTCTGGACGAGCGGGAGCACGAGGTCGGCGCCGAAATCATGCGCGAACTGGAGCGGGTCATTCTGCTGAAAAACGTGGACCGGCTGTGGATCGACCATATTGATGCCATGGAAGAACTCAAGCGCGGCATTGGTCTGCGCGCTTATGCCCAGCGGGATCCGGTGGTGGAATACCGCATGGAAGGCTTCGATATGTTTGATGCGATGATCAACGAAATCCGCGGCGATACTGCCCGGATGATTCTGACGGTGCGTCTGCGTCGGGACAACGAGGAACCCAAGCGTGAGCAGGTGGCAAAGCCGGCACCGACCGCCGGAGATAACACCGACAGCAAGCAGCCGGTGCGCAAAAAGAAAATTGGCCGGAATGATCCCTGTCCCTGCGGCAGCGGTCTGAAATACAAGAAGTGCTGCGGCCGGAACGCATAAAAAATCAGCCATCAAGGGGCTCACTGCAGAGATTGCAATGAGCCCCTTGAATTTTTGTGTGGAAACTTTCCGGAAAACCGGATTTTTACGTCTATCCGGCGATGCTGCCGCATAAAATAAAAATACAACGGCATAAAAGGCCGCCTCCGGGGCAACAATACCTCCGGAGGTGCAGAACAATGTTTTCAGATCAGC
The DNA here is from genome assembly GCA_017462405.1 of Clostridia bacterium. GTDB lineage: Bacteria > Bacillota > Clostridia > Oscillospirales > Acutalibacteraceae > RGIG4076. The sequence goes on from JAFTRF010000036.1 coordinate 4,744, forward strand.
GAAAGTCATCCAATAAAAAATCCCCCAGAGGTGCCGGTTTTTACATTGCACTGGCGGTTTGTCTGGCGGCCATCGGCGCATCGGTATGGACTACGGCGGACAGTCTCAACAGTCTGCGGGCACCGGTTCAGACGGGGTCGTCTTCGGTGGCACCGGTCGGCAATCCGGTCAGCGGTGTGCCGTACAGCAGTACGGCGCCGCAGAGCGGACACAGCTCCGAAGTGGTGCCCTCGTCCTCTGCGGTGGTGCCGTCCTCGTCGCAGCCCAGTTCCACGGCAGCGGAAACCATTCGCCCGATCAAACCGTCGTCCTCACAGAAACCGGAGCCATCCTCTTCGCAGAAACCGAAACCGTCGTCTTCGCAGGCCCTGGTGACGAACACCACCTATATCATGCCCGTCAGCGGCCGGATCATCAAACCGTTCAGCGATTCAGCGTATTCTCTGACCTTTGAGGATTGGCGGGCGCATATGGGTGTGGATATCGCTGCCCGGCAGGGAAGCAACGTGATCTCCGTAGGCAACGGTACCGTGACGGAAATTTACCGTGACGATCTGCTGGGAACGGTAGTGGCCATCCGGCACGATGCATTGGAGGTGCATTACTGCGGATTGGGAAACAATCCGTCGGTCAAGGCCGGGGAAGATGTGATGTGCGGTCAGGTGCTGGGCGTGCTGCGGGAGATCCCCGGCGAATGTGTGGACGAAAGTCACCTGCACCTGCAGGTAAAAAAGGATGGCCAGTGGGTGGAGCCGCTGGCGGCACTGGGCAAAGAAGAACAACTGCCCTCGGAACCGGCCTGAGCCGGCACGATCAGGGGCACAATGCGAAGCCATCTGCTTTCGGGCAGGTGGCTTTGCCATGCGCCAAAACCGTCACGGAAAATTTACCGGCAGGCAACGGTTTGTCTGCAATTTTTTATCGGATTCGCAAACAAAAAACGCTATCATAACATTGTGTCCGACAAAATCCCGGAAAATCCGGAAAGGAGTCCGAATCATGATACAACGACCCGATATTGTGTGCGCGCGGGATGCGGCGCACGCGCAGGCCATGCTGAAAAATCACGAAACCGGCGCCCATGTCATTTTGCTGTGCGTGCGGCCGGAACAGGCCGAAGCAACGGAACAGGCGCGCTTTGCAGAGGAAATCTACCGCACTGCACAAAGCTGCGGCGCCGAACTGGCGCTGCTGTTTTCCGATGTACCATCATTGGCGGCAGCACAGCTGATTCATCATCGGAGAGCGAAACAAGTGTGGGTGGGGAAATCATCCGCCGGTACATCACCGTTTACGGAAACCATCCGTCGGCTGGTGCCGCAGGTAAGTGTGGTGGAGCATCCGCGGATGCCTGAGACTGTCTCCGTGGGACAATAGAAACACCAATTCTACCATCAGAAAAGCATAAAACAAGGGACATTGCGATGTGTTGCAATGTCCCTTGTGCTTTATAAGCGAAAATTCCGGAAATCAGACGGTAATCTTGACCTTGCAGGTCTTGCGGCCTTCCACGTGGGGAATGACCGTCTCGGTGGCACCGATGCCCTTGTTTTCGATTTCGATGGTGTATTCACAGCCGCGGAAGGTGCGCTTCACGGTTGCCTTGTCCCAGCAGGAGGGCAGGCAGGGCTTTACGACCAGACCGTCCCAGCCGGCCTTGACACCCAGAATGTACTGGGTCACGGCGATGTACATCCATGCGGCGGTACCGGTCAGCCAGCTGACGTTGGCCAGACCGAATTTGTCGCTTTCCGGTCCGAAGATGTTGGATGCGTAAGCATAGGGCTCGGCCTTGTAGCGCCATTCGCCGGCCTTTTCCTGTGCGATCATGGGCAGCAGCTGATGGTAATACTTGTATGCGCGGTCGGCATTGCCCAGCATACACTCGGCAATGATGGCCCACGTATTGGCGTGGCAGAACACAGAGCCGTTTTCGCCGCAGCCGGTATTGTAGTGCGTCAGCGGATCCTCGGCGGAGGGGTAGTCCACCATAGAGGGATGGATCTTCTTGATGCCCAGATCAGTATCCAGATACTTGTTTACACTGTCCATAGCGGAGCGGCACTTGTCTTCGTCGCCCATGCCGGACAGTACGGACCATGACTGCGTGTTCAGCCAGATTTTGGCCTGAGGCTGTTCCTTGGAGCCGATGAAGGTGCCGTTGTCGGTGATGCAGCGGCGGAACCATTCGCCGTCCCATGCGGTGGTGTTGACGAGTTTCTTCTGCTCCTCGTACAGCGTCATGTATTTGCTGTCGTTTTCATTCATCAGCTTGGACAGGGCATCCATCATGCGCAGAACGGTACCGAACTGCATGGAGGTCCAGATGCTTTCGCCCTTGCCCTCGCGACAGACCTTGTAGAGCATATCGTTCCAGTCAGAGCGGAGCATCAGCGGGAAGCCGCGTTCACCGATGTTCTGGCAGGTGAAAGCCACCGAGCGCTTCAGATGCTCGTAGACGGTGGCTTCGCCACCGTCATAGAACGGAACTACTTCATTCAGGAAGTCGGTGGAGCCGGTTTCCATGACTACGGCGTGGGTGGACATGATGATCCACAGATGATCGTCGGAATGGACGGTGGTCACGGGGTCGTAGCCCTCGTTGGGGAAGAAGTAGTGGTTGGCATGACCGTCCTGATATTGCTGACCCAGCAGAAGCTTGATCTTGTCCTTGGCACGGTCGGTGTTGAAGGGCACCATGGACAGAATGTCCTGTGCGGTATCACGATAGCCGACACCGCGGAACGTACCGGTCGCATAGTAGGAAATGTTGCGGGAGAACTGGAAGTTGCGCTCGGCCTGGTAGGGGTTCCAGATGTTGACCATGCGCTGCACATTTTCGTCCGGGACCTTGCACTGGAAGCGGTTCAGATGGTCGGCCCAGTGCTTCTTCAGACGGGCAAAGGACTTATCGACGAAATCGTCCTCGCGGCAATGTGCCACGGCCTTTTTGATGTCGGCCTCGGTCATAGCGGTGCCGAGGAAGACGTTGACGATTTTTTCTTCGCCGGCCTTCAGATCCAGATCAATCTGGAAAGCGAAGCAGGGGTCGCCGCCGGCGAGGGTGGAGTTGGTGCAGCGGCCGGCCTCGACGTTGCGGGGATTTTCTTCGCTGGCGTAGCTGCCGACGAACTCGTCACGGTCGCCGTCGTAGGCAGTCACCGGTACGTTGGTGGCAAAGTAGGCCAGCGGCGTCTTGTCGGGGCGGGGCTGCATTTCCACGCCGTATTTGTACACCAGAATGTCGTCCATGGCATATACGGACAGCTGGTGCTTGTTGTAGCACTGCCACTGAAGTTCACGCTGGAACTCCATCATGCCCAGCTCCACGAAGGGGAACAGGGTGATCTTGCGGTCGGTGGTGCTCTTGATCTTCAGATTCCAGATCAGGCAGTCCTCGTACTCGCCTACGAAATAAGTTGCCTTGACGGCCAGACCACGGCGCTTGGCATCAAATACGGTGTAGCCCATGCCGTGGGTGGATTTCCACGACTGGGGACGCGTCTTGGTGGGCTCGGCGGTCGGACACCAGTAGGCGTTGCCGTCCTTGATGTACGTATAGAAACCGCTGCGGTCGGTGGGCAGATGGAAGAAGCGATAGTGATTCAATCGCCAGATCTGGGGCGATTTGTAAAAGGCAACGCCGCCGCCGGCCTGCGACATCATGGTCGTGAAGTCGCCGTTGGACAGGTAATTCATCCACGGGGTGGGCGGATTGCTTTTATGGAAGGTAATTTCTTTTTTGCTGTCGCAAAACTGGTACATAACCAAAACCCTTTCTTCGCCGCGAAATACATCCCAAGGCCGGCGGCGATACGGCCGGTTTCAGACCGGATTTTTTTCATTATAGCATATTTTCCCGGAGGGAAAAAGGGGAAAACACCGAAAATAAAAAAATTCACAAAAAAGAATGTATGAAAAACCGTGAAAAAACGGGAATTTTGCTTTCAGGACTATTATTTTTGCGGGGAATATGCTATAATAATCAGAATAAGTATATGCAAGAAAAGAGGATGAGCAGAAATGGATGTTCGGGTGGGCGACGTATTGGAAATGAAGAAAAATCATCCCTGCGGCAGCCGGACGTTTCTGGTACTGCGGTCCGGCATTGATTTCCGTCTGCAATGCAGCGGATGTGGACGGGAAATGATGGTACCGCGGGTGAAGATTGAGAAAAATATCCGCAAAATCCGCCGTCCGGAGGGGGAAAACGGCCATGCTTGACCGGCTCAGGGATGTACTGCATCAATATGAGGAATTGCGGCTGCGGCTGTGCCAGCCGGAGGTCGTAGGCGATCCGGCGGTTTATGCGGCAACCATGAAGGAATACAACCATCTGGAGCCGCTGGCGCTGGCCTATCAGGCATACGAAACAGCGCAGAAACAGGCGGCAGAGGCCCGCACGATGATGGACGAAGAAAGCGATCCGGAACTGCGGGAACTGGCCGAAGAAGAATGGAAGACCATGACGGCCGAGGCGAAGCGGCTGGGCGAAGAATTGAAAATATTGCTGCTGCCCAAGGACCCCAACGACGATAAAAACGTCATTGTAGAAATTCGTGCCGGGGCAGGCGGCGAAGAAGCTGCGCTGTTTGCAGCGGTGCTGTACCGGATGTACACCATGTACGGGATGGCGCAGGGCTGGCGAGCAGAGCGCATCGGCGCCAACGAGACGGAACTGGGCGGTTTCCGCGAGGTCAGCATGACCATCAGCGGCGAAGGTGCCTATTCCCGGCTGAAATATGAAAGCGGTGTGCATCGGGTCCAGCGGGTGCCGGAAACCGAGACGCAGGGACGGATCCATACCTCTACGGTCACGGTGGCCGTACTGCCGGAGGCGGAGGAAGTCGAGGTGGACATCGATCCTGCAGACCTGCAGATCGACACCTACCGGGCCAGCGGTGCCGGTGGTCAGCACGTCAATAAAACGGAATCGGCCATCCGCATTACCCACAAGCCGACGGGCATGGTGGTGGAATGTCAGGATGAGCGCAGTCAATATAAAAACAAAGACAAGGCGATGCGGGTGCTCCGGGCCAGATTGCTGGATCTGCAGCGGACACAGCAGGAGGCACAGATTGCCAGTGAACGCCGGGCACAGGTCGGCACCGGCGACCGCTCCGAGCGCATCCGCACCTACAATTACCCCCAGAGCCGGGTGACCGATCATCGCATCGGGCTGACGCTGTATAAACTGGACGGGGTACTCAACGGCGATCTGACGGAACTGACAGATGCGCTGATTACGGCGGATCGTGCGGCGGCACTGGCGCGTCAGGAGGAGGAACGAACGAGCATATGAAAACACTGTTGCTGAAAAGCCACCGGTCGGACATCCAAAAGGCCGGTGAACTGCTGAAAAACGGCGGTCTGGTGGGCATTCCCACCGAGACGGTGTATGGACTGGCGGCGGACGCCGGAAACGGTGCCGCAGTAGCGGAGATTTTCCGCGCAAAGGGGCGCCCCATGGACAATCCACTGATCGTACACATCAGCCGGATGGCACAGCTGGAGGGGCTGATTTCCGTATTTCCGGAAAAAGCCCGGCAGCTGGCGGCGGCGTTCTGGCCGGGACCGCTGACCATCATTCTGCCGAAAAAAGAGGGTGTCCCGGATGAAGTGACCGCCGGGCTGGATACGGTGGCGGTGCGCTTTCCGGCGCATCCGGTCGCACGGGCCATCATCGAGGCGGCGGGCTGCCCGCTGGCAGCACCGTCGGCCAACAGCTCCGGCAAGCCCAGCCCCACCACGGCGATGCACGTTATGGACGACATGAACGGCAAAATTGCCGCCGTAGTGGACGGCGGCGACTGCGGTGTGGGTGTGGAATCCACGGTCATCACGCTGGCAACCGAACCGCCCCGCCTGCTTCGTCCCGGTGGAATCACCCCGGAGGAGCTGGAAGCGATCATCGGACCGGTTGAAATCGATCCGGCCGTGACCCATCAGCTGGCAGAAGGTCAGCAGGCGGCGTCGCCCGGTATGAAATACAAGCACTATTCCCCGGAGGCCGACGTGATTCTGGTGAAGGGTTCGGCGGCGCAGTATGCGGCGTATGTCAACGCGCACAAGGGTGATGACGTGTACGCGATGTGCTTTACCGAGGATGCCGGATTGCTGGACGTGCCGGTGGTACCGTACGGTGATGCAGAGCATCCGGAAACGCAGGCGCATCTGTTGTTTGAATGTCTGCGAAAGCTGGATGAAATGGGTGCGAAGACCGTGTATGCACATTGCCCGGCAGAAACTGGTGTGGGTCTGGCGGTATACAACCGCATTTTGCGGGCGGCAGGATTTGAAGTGATCGATTGTACGGAGGGATAATCATGGGCGGATGCATCATCGGATTGACCGGGCCGACCGGAGCAGGCAAAAGCGAGGCTGCACGGGCGTTGGCGGAGGCCGGTTGTGTCGTTGTGGACGCAGACCGGGTCAGCCGGCTGGCGGTGGCGGAGCCGGATTGTCTGGCGGCACTGGCAGAAGCGTTCGGCGCAGACATTCTGTTGCCGGACGGTACGCTGAACCGGCGGGAACTGGCGCGGCGAGCGTTTGCGACGCATGAAAAAGAACGGCTGCTCAATGCGATCACGCATCCGAGGATTCTGAAGTACATGAATACTGAAATACAGACTGCGCTGGACAATGGCGCTCAGGCGGTCATCGTAGATGCGCCGCTGCTGTTTGAAAGCGGGATGGACGCGGCCTGTCAGGTGACGGCAGCGGTACTGGCGCCTGCAGAGGTGCGCCTGCAGCGCATCTGTGCCCGCGATCATCTGTCCGAAGCCGATGCAAAGCTGCGGATGAAGATTCAGCCGCCGGATGATTTTTACGTCGGTCGGGCAAGCAAGATTTTTTACAACGACCGGACCCCTGAGGCATTGCGGGTACAGGTGACCCGCTGGTTGGGAGACATCCTGCAAAAAGGAGCCGAATGATGAAACAGAAGGGACGATCCGCAGGAAAACGGCGGGCGCATCGGTGGATCAAGCCGGGTGCGGTGCTGTTGCTGGTGATACTGTGCGGAATTGCACTGCTGAACAATGCCTTTCCCCGAAAATACAGCAATCTGGTGGAAGAATATGCTGCCCGGTACGAGATAGAGCCGGCGCTGGTGTACGCGGTCATCCACACGGAGAGCGGCTTCAACCCCGAAGCGGTGTCCGTCAACGATGCCTGCGGCCTGATGCAGATGCTGCCCGACACCTTTGAGTGGATGCAGCGGAAACACCCTGGCGAGCGGCAATACGGACGCGAAGACCTGTTTGATCCGGAAATCAGTATCCGGTACGGGACCTATTTTCTCAGCGTACTGATGGAACGCTTCGGCAACATCGAGGCGGTGGCGGCGGCTTACCATGCGGGCCCCAATGCAGTGGCGCGCTGGCTGGCAGATCCGGCATATTCCGCAGACGGGATACATCTGGATCGGATCCCTTATAAAGACACAGCGCATTATGTGCAGAAAATCACGCGCAGTTATGTGATCTATCACGATATTTTGCGTGTACAATAAAGCGAAAAGCGAAAGGATTTGACATCATGGAAGAAAAGAACGTGCTGCAGCAGGCCAAGGAGCGCCTGCTCCGCGACAAGACCCCCGGCCCGGTGCGGGCGGGTGAAGCGGAACTGGCGCGGGCAGCGGAATACTGCGAGGGGTACAAGACGTACCTTGACCGCGGCAAGACCGAGCGGGAAGCAGTAACCTATACCGTAGAACTGTGCGAGGCACAGGGGTTCGTGCCGTTTGAGGAAGGCAAGATTTATGCCCCCGGCGACAAGGTATATATGATCAACCGCGACAAGGCCATTGTACTGGCGGTCATCGGCAAAAAGCCGGTGTCGCAGGGCGTGCATCTGGCGGCGGCGCACATTGACTCGCCCCGGCTGGATCTGAAGCCGGTGCCGCTGTATGAAAAGAGCGGGCTGGCCTATCTGGACACCCACTATTACGGCGGTATCCGCAAGCATCAGTGGCTGACCATTCCGCTGGCGCTGCATGGCCGTGTGGTCAAGGGCGACGGCACCTGCGTGGATCTGTGCATCGGTGAAAAGGACGATGAGCCGCGCTTCTGCATTACCGACCTGCTGCCGCATCTGTCGGCACAGCAGAACGGCGAACTGCTGGGGCGTGCATATGCCGGTGAGGCGCTGGACGTGCTGTCCGGAAGCTATCCGTATCGCTGCATGAAGGGCGGCGATGCTGTAAAGGTACATATGCTGGC
>JAFTRF010000037.1 GCA_017462405.1 Clostridia bacterium
CCATTACGGCCACATTGTAATTCGCATCATCGGCGGGATATACATCCACCGACTTGGCGGTGACGGCCGCCACAGCGCCAGTGATCTTGTATTTCTTCAGCTCGTCCATGCTGTCCGGCAGCTTGCCGCAGATCATGGCATCCCTCACACCGGCTTCCCGGATGATGGCGGTGAGGGCACGGGGGTCCACACCCCAGATGCCGGGGCTATCCAGCTTCTTCAGCAGGGCATCCAGATCGCCCTCGGAGCGGAAGTTGGAGGGGGTATTGCATCATTCCCGGACCACATAGCCCTTGACAGTGCAGGCAGATTCCAGGTCTGCCTCTACGGTACCGTAATTGCCGATCATGGGGAATGTCTGCATCAGGATCTGACCGCAGGAAGCCGGATCAGTCAGGTTCTGCAGATAGCCGTTGACGCCGGTGGTGAACACCAGTTCGCCGACGGTGTCCGCCTCTGCGCCGAAGCGCCATCCTTCAAAGATCTGGCCGTTGCTCAGCACAAGGTACGCTTTTTTCATGCTTAAAACCACGCCTTTCTGTGTGATGGTATCTGTTCTGTGTGAGATCACAACAGTGATGTTCATATGCGGTTTTATTATACCCGAAAAACCTTGAAGTTATATATATAAATTCGCTTACGATGCATTTCATCCGAAAAAATCTTGTAAAATGTCGGGAAAGGGGCGGGAACCAGACCGCATCCGTCTCGCTGCTGCGCCGGGCTTTCGGTTGTACGCTAACCCCGCCTATCGTTCCATCAGCCGTGTTCTGTTTCGGTCTTGTACTCGTGCCGCACGGCAGTTACTTTTTGTTGTGCTACAAAAAGTAACCAAAAAGGGCACAAGGGGGAAAGTGGCTCAACGCAGCTTCGACGCATGATCCACTTTCCCCCTTGACCCCCTCTCGCACCACCCAGAATAGTGCAACGGAGCAGCTTGACTTCGTACGGCGGATGAATGCGCCCGTATTTTATCCTCCACGAGCGCCTTACTTTGCATTTCGCTCAGCCGACTCGTTCCCCCCTTCGTCGGGGGGGATGTCACACCGAAAGTGTGACAGAGGGGGACGTTAGCCCCGCAAATCTCCTCTGCAAGCGCCTTACTCTATTTTTCGCCCAGCCCCCTTGCCTCTCCCTTCGGGAGAGGTGCCGAACGTAGTGAGGCGGAGAGGGAGACCTGTCGGCTCCGCAAATCTTCTCCGCAGGTTCGCTTCTCCAACAAAAAATCCCCCCGCTTTTCAGCGAAGGGAAAAAGGAGAAAGAGAGACGTAAGCGGAATTATTTCTTGTTGGCCTTGCAGATGGCTTCCCACAGGCCGTTCAGATACACGGCGCCCAGTGCGCGGTCATACAGACCGTAACCGGGGCGGCCGACCTCGTCCCAGATCATCCGGCCGTGGTCGGGGCGGATGTAGGTGTCGGGGCAGGTGTCGTACACGGCCTTCATGACCTCGTACAGGTCCAGATCGCCGGTTTCGGACAGATGTGCGGCCTCACGGAACTTGCGGTAGCCCAGATACTTCACGTTGCGGACGTGCAGACAGCCGATGCGGTTCATCTCACCAAAGTGGCGGATGATGGCGGGGATGTCGTTGTCGGGGTTGGAGCCGAGGCTGCCGGTGCACAGGCACAGGGTGTTGCAGGGCGAATCGTGCAGCTTCACGATCTTGTCGTAGTCATCCTGGCTGTGCGCGATGCGGGGCAGACCGAAGATGGGCCATGCGGGATCGTCGGGATGGCAGGCCATCACCACGCCGCACTCTTCGCAGGTGGGAATGATGCCGTCGAGGAAATACTTGTAGTTGGCGCGGAGGTCGTCCGGCGTGATGTTCTTGTAGCGGGCCAGCGTGGTTTCCAGTTCGGCCAGACGAGCGGGTTCCCAGCCGGGCAGGGTGAAGCCGTTGCAGTTCTCGATGGTGTTGCGGACCAGATCGACCGGGGTCATATCGCCCAGTTCGGCCTCGTCGAAATACAGGCTGTTGGAGCCGTCCTCCGGAATCTCGCGGGCGAGGTCGGTGCGCAGCCAGTCAAACACCGGCATGAAGTTGTACACGATGACCTTGATGCCGTACTTGGCCAGATTGCGGATGGTGGTGCAGTAGTTTTCGATGTACTTGTCGCGGGTGGGCAGACCCATCTTGATGTCCTCGTGGACATTGACGGATTCGATGACCTCGACCTCCAGACCGGCAGCGTGGACTTCTTCCACATAAGCCTTGAATTCTTCTTCGGTCCAGACCTCACCGGCGGCCTTCCAGTCCAGCACGCCCATCAGACCGGACATACCGGGGATCTGCTTGATCTGCTTCAGGGTGATGCTGTCGCTGTTGGAACCGTACCAACGAAATGTCATTTTCATAGCGTGTGCGCCTCCTTGTAGTATTCATAATGCTGTGTTTATCTTACCATAAAAACCGGATGATGTCTACCGGAAAATATGGAATTTTTTACGGAATGTTGCAGCGGGTACCGCAAAACAACGTCGCAGATTTCGGCAGGAGCGTCAATCAGCTGCCCGGAAAGTTTGTTGCCTCGCAAATCTTCTCCGCAAGCGCGTTACTTCCGTCCTCAAGCCAGAAAATTCGTCCATGCCGTCACCGTGCCCAGAATACGGACGTCGGCGGCTTCTTCGCCGGTGTAAATCAGTGGTGCATAGGCGGGATTTTCCGCCACCAGCCGGATGCCGTCCGTTTCGGGGTAGACCCGCTTGAGCGTGGCCTCGTCACCGATGACGACTGCGGCGATCTCGCCGGGTGCAACTTCCGGACAGGCGCGGATGTAGACCAGACTACCGTCCAGAATGTGCGCGTGGATCATGCTGTCGCCCTTGCAGCGCAGGACGAAGTCACAGGGGATGTCCTCCGGCACCATGACATAGCCGGCGATGTTTTCCACCGCCAGCAGCGGTACCCCGCAGGCAATGTCGCCCAGCAGGGGACGTGGCACCATCCGGGGCATGAGGATGGCACCGGGAATCTCTTCCGGTGCGGGTGCGGCGTCATCCGGACGACGCATCGGGGCATTGCAGCCACTGAGCCATCGTTCGGATACGTTCAGTGCCTCGGCCATGGCGCGTACAGCTTCGGCTTTGCCGACCCAGTCACCCTTTACATAGCGGGAGATGCTGGACTTGCTGATGCCGGAACGCCGGGCCAGCTCGGTCTGTGTCATGTCCCGCAGCTCCAGCGCCTGCCGCAGACGCTGGGCCAGTGTGCAGATTTTTTCCATGAGCGGCCTCTTTATGCGTTGCCGAACGTCAGCCGGGCGGCAATGGCCGTCGTCCCGTCTGCGCGCACCATACCGACGTCCAGCCCGTTTTCCGTCGGCCGGGTGCGGATGGACAGCGTATCACCCTCGAAGCAGGGCGAACGGAAGGACACCTCGGCCTCCTGCAGATGCATCCCGTCGGTCTGGGCGCAGGTGAATGCGCCGAACATCACCCGCACGTAAGCGGAATTGTTCATGTGCTGACCGACGTCGATGTCGGTGGAGCGGATGGTGTAGGTGCCGATTTCGGGGCAGCCGGTAAAATCCTCCGGGATGCGGGCATACGCACCGGCGCACACCACGTCGGGCAGGTGGTTCAGGTCGCCGGGGTAGACCTCGCTGAGTTTCTGCAGCTTGCCGGAGGCCATTTCGATGATGGCCCATTCCGTCTTGCCCTCGGCGAGTACCTCATCGCCATCGCGCAGCACGTAGTAACGGTTGCAGCGGATGCGGCCCGGCTTTTCGGGCCATGTGTCGGCGGTGACGGTTTCCAGCATGGCTGGCATCCGGTGGAAACGGATCCGGGTCTTTACCGTCAGCCAGAACAGCCCCTTGGCGGACAGGTCGCGCATCCCCAGACGGATGGCGGACCCGTGTTCCGAGGCCAGATCCATAAACAGGGCAAACACCGCCGGTGCGCTGAGGAATCCGTTGTGGTCGCACATGCTGGCGCGGATGTCAATGGGCTTGGTCATTTTGCATTCCATAGGTCGTACACTCGCTTTCATATATCTGGTGGTCTGTATGGTGGATATGGGGATCGGCGCGGATCGCCCGGAACCGGGCAGGATCATGCAGGGTCCGGCGTCCCCGACAAATCAAAACAAGGGGCGTCCGGGGCAGCAGGCGAACGGCCCGTACCCTTCCATTATAGCACATCACGGCACAAAAAGAAAGAGAAAGTATATTTTTTTGCTCCCCGCGGGGAAAATTGTCCGGATGACAAAAAAACCAATATACAACACTATATATTGTGTATACCTATGTGTAAATACACATGATGATGTGATTCCGGCACGAAAAAACGCGCTTTTTTTACCAAAAACCATATTTTGTGGAGCGGAGAAACAGAGAAATCACTTGACAACATTGCGCTTAGCGTGGTAAACTATAAATGTCGCAAGGGACAGTGATTGGACTCACCCGAACCACAGCGACAGGGCCACGGAGCCCGCCGGCGCAAGCTGGCATTCCGCACATTTGTTTTCATTGTTTTACAATTCTGTTTCCGGACGCGGTGCGTGCCGGGAAGGAAATAATTAAGGAGGCAAAAAGAAATGAGAAAAGAATGGCTTGGTTTCAAGGAAGGCCGCTGGGTTGAGGAAATCAACGTAAGCTCCTTCATCCACAACAACTATACCCCCTACTATGGCGACGACGCCTTCCTGGAAGGCCCCACGCAGGATACCCTGGATCTGTGGGCACAGGTCAGCGAGCTGAAGAAGCAGGAAATCGCTGCCGGCGGCGTACTGGATATGGACACCAAGGTGGTATCTACCATTACCTCTCATGCACCGGGCTATATCGAGCAGGAAAAAGAGCGGA
>JAFTRF010000038.1 GCA_017462405.1 Clostridia bacterium
TGGCCCGCAGCATTGCAGCGATGCGGAATATTCCGCTGATCCCGCTGTCGCATCAGCACGGACACATTGCGGCGGCGCTGTATTCCTGCGGACGAACCGACCTGATCGGTCAGCGCTTTCTGGCCTTTCACGTGTCCGGCGGTACAACGGAAGCGCTGCTGGTGGAACCGGATGCACAGAAAGTGTTCATGCCGGAGTTGATTGCCGGATCACTGGATCTGAAAGCGGGACAGGCCATTGACCGTGCCGGTGTGATGCTGGGGCTGCCGTTCCCGGCAGGGGCATCGCTGGATGTGCTGTCGCAGCAAAGTAAGACGAAGTTCAAAATCCGCCCTACAATGAAAGGATGCGACTGCTGTCTGTCCGGCATCGAAAATCAATGCAAAAAAATGCATCAGAACGGCATACCGCCGGAGGATATTGCGGCATACTGCATTCAGGCGGTATGTGCGGCATTGGAAGGCATGACCGATGCAATTTTTGACAAATACGGACGATTGCCGCTGGTATATGCCGGCGGTGTGATGTCCAATTCCTATATCCGCGGTCGGCTGACGAAAAAATACGGTGCGTATTTTGCCGAGCCGGTGTATTCCTGCGACAATGCCGCCGGTGTAGCCTATCTGGGCTGGCGGGTCATGCAGGAAGGGAGGGCTCGGTGAAGGGGCCGATGGTGTTGACGGTATCTCAGCTCAACACCTATCTTCGTGCCGTCATCGAGGAGGATGACCACCTGTCGTCCGTATTCGTGTGCGGCGAGATTTCGAATTTTACCAATCACATCCGTTCGGGACACTGGTATTTTTCATTAAAAGATGAAAACAGCATCCTGAAAGCAGTGATGTTCCGTACCGCCAATCAGCGTTTGCGCTTCCGTCCGGAAAGCGGGATGCGGGTCATCGTGCGTGGACGCATCGGGGTATTTGAGCGGGACGGTGTTTATCAGCTGTATGCAGAGGATATGCAGCCCGACGGAACCGGCGCGCTGGCGCTGGCTTTTGAACAGCTGCGGCGCAGGCTGGAGGCCGAAGGATTGTTCCGGGCGGAGCGAAAAAAAACGTTGCCGCCGTTTCCTGCGACGATCGGTGTGATCACTTCGCCGACCGGTGCCGCACGGCGGGATATTGAAAATGTACTCGGCCGCCGTTTCCCGGCCGCGAATATTTTGTTTGCGCCGGTATTGGTGCAGGGCGAAAATGCGCCGGAGCAGCTGGCGGCGGCGGTGGCACGCATGAACCGGGACGGTCGGGCCGATGTCATTATTATCGGACGCGGCGGCGGTTCGGCGGAAGAATTGTGGGCGTTCAACGATGAACGGGTGGTGCGTGCTGTGGCGGCATCGGAGATCCCGGTCATTTCAGCGGTCGGCCATGAAACGGATGTGACCTTGTGTGATTTTGCGGCAGACCGTCGGGCACCGACACCGTCTGCGGCAGCGGAACTGGCGGTGCCGGAGATGCGGACGCTGCAGGCACAGTTCATCAGTTTCCGCTCCCGGATGAAATCGGCGGCGGTGCATCTGCTGGAGGCGCGTACCCGGGAACTGGCGTTGCTGGCAGCACGCCCGGTGTTGAAATCACCGGAGGGAATGCTGAATGTGGCCGAGCAGCGGCTGGACGACGTCGTGGAACGGTTGAACCGTGCCGGAAATCGGCTGGTGGACGGGCAAACCCAACGGCTGGCACAGCTTGCTGGCAAGCTGCACGCCTTAAGTCCGTTACAGGTACTCAGCCGGGGCTATGCGGCCGTACGCAAAGACGGCGAGTGGCTGTCCGACGGCGGCGACCTGCAGCCCGGGGACGGCGTAACGATCCGCTTTTGCGATGGAGAAGCAGATTGCACGGTAACGCGTGTGCGATCGATGGAGGAATAGAACCATGGCCAAAAAGGAATCATTTGAGCAAGCGATTGTCCGGCTGGAGGAAATCGTGGCGCGGCTGGAAAGCGGAAACGAGCCGCTGGACAGCGCGATGAAGTTGTTTGAGGAAGGGACCAAGCTGGCAGCCGCCTGCGAGACCCGCCTGCGGAGCGCTCGTCAAAAGCTGACGGTGCTGACCGCAGAGGAGGAGAGCGAGGCGTAACAAATTCGTCTGCTTGCAAAGTGTGGTCAAATATGCTATAA
>JAFTRF010000039.1 GCA_017462405.1 Clostridia bacterium
ACTATCGGTATATCTCATAAGCTGTTTTTCGACAAGCTGAAGCGCGCTGCGATATTGCAGCGCGCTTTTTCATGATTTTCTTTTCTGTGCCACCAGCCATGCCAGCAGGTCGCTTTGCTCATATGCCTGCACCCACGAATCGTGCTGTACGCCGGGATATACCGTCAGTTCCGCATGACCGCCTGCCGCATTGAGCGCCTGCACCATCATGATACTGTACTGGATCGGCACTGTGCGGTCCTGATCGCCATGAAATGCCCGGACCGGAATCTTCCGGGGCAGGTCGCACCGCCACGACATCCCGCCGCCACATACCGGCCCCGCTGCCGAAAACAGTCCCGGATAGCGACAGATCATTTCCCACGTGCCGAATCCGCCCATGCTCAGTCCGGTGATGCTGACCCGCTCCGGGTCGATGTGATAGGTTTCCATAATATGCAGGATCAATGCGTGTACCGTAAAAGTATGATTGCTCCAGATGTCCCGCGCCGGGCACTGCGGCGACAGCATGACCGCCCGTGTTCCCTGAAAATCGGGGTCCGCCGCAAACACCTTGCCCGCACCCAGCCGCCGGACCAGTTCCAGATCATCGCCTCGTTCCCCCGCACCGTGGAGAAATACCACCAGCGGCAGCCGCTCCTCCGGATGATAACCCGTGGGTGTGGTAATCATGTAGCGGAGCGTGTCTCCGCAATAGGTAAAGCTGTGTTCCGTCATCATTGCAATCACCTGTTTTTCCGTATTACGGTATTATTTTTATTTATTGTACCTGTTTCTGAACGAACCGTCAAGATTTGCGACGAAATTCATTGATTTCCCAGCCACACTTTGTTATAATGGGGTAAAATGATGCGAATTTTATCCCGAAAGGATGTACATCGCCATGTTGGAACAGAGTCAATGGATCTGCAGTGGCAAGCCCGCCGCCTGTCCCTGTTTTACCCGCACATTTTCCGCCGCTCCCGTCCGGCGCGCCGTTCTGACCATCACCGCCGCCGGCGTGTACGATGCCCGGCTCAACGGCCGCCCGGTCACGGATTTCTTTCTGGCCCCCGGCTGGACCTCGTACCGGCACCGTCACCAGGTACAGGTATATGACGTGACTCACCTGATGGACAGCAACAACCGTCTGGAAGTCATCGTCGGCTCCGGATGGTTCAACGGCGAAATCGCCCGCACCCGCCGTCCCAAGGACATTCCGGTGCTGCTGCTGGCGCAGCTGGATCTGCATTATACCGACGGAACAACGGAACACATTTATACCGACACAAACTGGCTGTCCACCGAAAGCTGCATCCGGGAAGCCGACATTTATCAAGGTGAAACCTGTGATACCACATTTTCGGACGAGCATCCGGTGCCCGCCGTGGTGTTCGATTACCCCAAAACCCAGCTGATTCCGCAGGAGGGTGAAAAAATCACCCTGCAGGAGCAACTCAAGCCCGCCCGGATTTTCACGACCCCTGCCAGGGAAACGGTGCTGGACTTCGGGCAGGAAATCACCGGCATTGTCCGGGTGGAACTGGATGCCCCGCCCGATACCGTCATCACCCTGCGGTGTGCCGAAATGCTGGATGCCAACGGCAATTTCTATATGGACAATTACCGCGCCTCCCGATGCACCATGCAGCTGCGCTGTGCAGGCCCGACCTGCTGGCAGCCGCAGCTGACGTACTACGGTTTCCGCTATCTGCGGGTCGAAGGCTGGCCCGGCACCGTGAACCCGGAGGCATTTACCGCCATCGTCGTACATTCCGAAATGACCCGTACCGGGCGCATCACCTGCGGCGTACCGAAGCTGAACCGCCTGTTTGAGAATGTCGTCTGGGGTCAGAAAGGCAATTTTCTCGACGTGCCCACCGACTGCCCTCAGCGGGACGAACGGCTGGGCTGGACCGGCGATGCGCAGGTGTTCATCAATACGGCCTGCTATCTGTTTGACACCAAAAAATTCTACACCAAATGGCTGGGCGACCTGATGGCCGACCAGCGCAGCAACGGCGCAGTGCCGTCCGTCATTCCGGATGTGTTCCACACGCCCGGAAATCTCCGCATCAAATCCAGCACCGCATGGGGCGATGCCGCCACCGTCTGCCCGTGGCAGCTGTACCGTCATTACGGCGATGCAGAACTGCTCCGCACCCACTTTGACACCATGAAACGATGGGTCAGGTACATCACCGGCATCACCACCACCCCCGATTTGTGGACGGGCTACAAAACTCAGACGGAACGGGTCTACCACCCCGACCATTTCGGTGACTGGCTGGGACTGGATGCCCCGGAGGGCAGCTACACCGGTTCTTCCCGGAAAGACCTCATTGCCTCTGCTTTTTACGCACATTCCACGGAACTGGTCGTCCGCGCCGGTCACGCACTGGACGAGAATGTCTCGTATTACGAAGCCCTGCACGACCGCATCACTGCCGCATTCCGCAAAACCTACGACGGAGATTACCGCACCCAGACCGAGCACGTGCTGGCGCTGCATTTTCACCTGACCGCCGACCCGGTCGCCACCGCCGCCGGGCTGGTCCGCCTCATCCGGGACAACGGCGACCGGCTGACCACCGGCTTTGTCGGCACACCCTATCTGCTGTATGCCCTGTCGGACAACGGCTATCCCGACGTGGCCTGTTCGCTCCTGCTGCAGGAGCAGTTCCCCTCGTGGCTGTTCTCCGTCAATCAAGGTGCGACCACCATCTGGGAGCATTGGGACGGGCTCAAGGCCGATGGTAGCTTCTGGAGCAGAGACATGAATTCCTTCAATCATTATGCGTACGGCTCCGTGCTGGGCTGGGTCTTCGAAACGGCCGCCGGCATCACGCCCTGTGAGGAACTGCCCGGTTTTGCACGGGTGCGTGTCGCTCCGCAGCCGGATGTCCGTCTGGGCTGGCTGGATGCCTCGCTGGATACCGCCTACGGCACCATCCGTTCCCGCTGGTTCTGCGAAAACGACCGGGTCCGTTACGAAATCACCGTCCCGGTCGCTTCGGAAATCGTCATCGACGGCAAAACCCGTTCGGTTTCCGCCGGTTCGTATCTGTTCTGGGGCGCATTGCCGCCGCACCGGGCCGGATGAACGTCCCCACCACACGATTCATTATGATAACTAACATCAATTATTATTGAGGAGGTATTTCCCTATGTGCGCTATGTTTTCCTTTGACCGGTATGCACCGGTCGATGAGTCTCTGTTCACCACGGAGCCCTGTATCACCCGTTATCCCGATCCGGTGCTGACCCACAAGGATGTGCCGTATCGTTCGGCACTGACCTTCAATGCCGGTGTGCTGAAAAAGGACAGCAAATACATCATGGTCTTCCGGAACGACATTGGTGACTTTGACAAGCAGATTCTGGAAGGCACCAATCTGGGTCTGGCCTTTTCCGATGACGGCATCAAATGGAATGTTGAGCCGGAGCCCTGCTTTGCTATGGCCGACGACGAGATCATGCGCGTGTACGACCCCCGGATCTCCTACATGGACGGGCAGTACATCCTCTGCTTTGCGGTCGACACCAAGCACGGCGTCTGCGGTGGCATTGCCGTATCGCAGGATCTGAAGCATTTCGAGGTCAAGCATATTTCCGTTCCGGAAAACCGCAATATGGTGCTGTTCCCCGAAAAAATCAACGGCAATTACGTCCGTCTGGAGCGCCCGATGCCCGTATATTCCCGGAATGCCCACCGCTTTGATATGTGGCTGTCGGAATCGCCCGATCTGGAATTCTGGGGCCGTTCCAAGCTGGTGCTGGCCGTGGAAGACGTGCCCTACTGCAATGACAAGATCGGCCCCGGCGCACCCCCGGTCAAAACCGACAAGGGCTGGCTGTGCATTTTCCATTCCGTAGACGTGGACCTGTCCCGCGGCAAGCATGGCTGGGAGGATGCGTGGCGCAAGCGTTACGTCATCGGTCTGGCGCTGCTCGACCTGAACGATCCCTCCAAGGTCATCGGCATGAGCAAAAAGCCGCTGATGGTTCCGGAAGGCTACTGGGAAATGGAACAGGGCTACCGCACCAACGCACTCTTCCCCTGCGGTATGCTGATGGAGGACGACGGCAAGACCGTCCGCATTTATTACAGCGCCGGCGATTCCGTGGTCCGCATGGCCACCGCCAACGTCGATGACCTGCTCGCCCTGTGTACCGAGCCGCGCAAATAAGTATTAATTTTCTCCGGTGGTGATCCGTTTGATCGATCTGCATAGTCACATCCTGCCGCAGGTAGATGACGGCGCAGCGAATCTGTCCGAGGCATTGCATATGGCGGAAATGGCCGCCGTTTCCGGTGTCACGCACATGGTCTGCACCCCGCATTTCCGGGGTGAAATGCAATCTCTCCGCACTCTGCCCGAAATCGCCCGGCAATTCACCCTGCTGAAGCAGGCCGTGGGCGGAGCAAAACTGCCGCTGACCCTGTCGTGTGCAGCCGAAATTCTCTGCACCCCCGACACAGTGGACATGGCCGCCGCGCACCGCCTGCCCACGCTGGACGGCAAGCGCTACCTGCTCACAGAATTTTATTTTGATGAATCCCCGCAATATATGAATGCCTGCCTGTCCGGGCTGGCACAACTGCATTATACCCCGGTGATTGCCCATCCGGAACGCTACGATGCATTGCAGCGGGATGCGCATCTGGCGGAATATTGGTTCCGCCACGGCTACCTCCTGCAGCTTAACAAAGGCAGCATCCTCGGCGCATTCGGCAGCCGCGTCCAGCACACCGTGCACCGCCTGCTGGCCGATGGTGCCGCACACCTCGTTGCCAGCGACGCACACCATGCACACGTCCGCACGCCGGACATGACTTCGCTGACCCGCTGGCTCCGCTCGCACTGTAATCCGGCCTATGCCGAAATCCTGCTTCTGCGCAATCCCCGCCGGATTCTTGATGGGCGCCCCCCTGTTCCGGTGTGATGGAAAACCAAAAAAAGAGCTGCTGCAAAAAATACTGCAGCGGCTCTTTTCCGATATGGCATAAATACAATTTTTTACCCTTAAATGCCATTGATTTTTATTTCTTTTACTGTTTACACGCTTTTATTTCTGTGTTATACTTATAATTGTATGTTTTGTCAGCAAGTTCTGCACAAGCAACTATACAATCCGTATATTATTTCTGTATTTTTCTTTTTGTATAACACCAAAGAAATGGGAGGCCTTTTCAATGGATCAAAAAAAACATTTCTTCCGTCGTCCGGTGGATTCCAAAAAGCCCAGCCGCATTGCCGCGCTGCTTGTTGCGGATCTGATCGTCATCAATCTGTGTGCATTTATGGCGCTGTTCTGCCGCTATGAATTGCGGTACTGGATGCTGGAAAACAGTGGCTTTCTGCCGGTATTGTTCCGGCTGATGCCCATCAATACCGTAGTCACCCTGGTGCTGTTCGCCATCTTCCGCCTGTATAACAGCCTGTGGGAATATGCCGGACCGGAGGAGGCCATGCTGATTTTGTCGGCCTCTGTCTGTTCCACCGGATTTTCCACCATCGTTATCTTTCTGGATCTTTTTCCCCTGCCACGCAGTTTTCCCATTCTGTATTTCCTGCTTTTGCTGATCTGTACGCTGATGGTGCGTTTTTCCTACCGTTTTCTCCGCCGTATGATCATGGTATTCACCAGTCCCGCCCAGCGCCGTACGCTGCTGATCGGTGCCGGTGAAGCCGGTGTGACCGTCCTGCGGGAATTCCGCACCAGCCGTTTCTCGCAGAACCGGGTGGTCTGCATCATCGACGACGATCCGGCCAAGCACGGCCGTCGCCTGATGGGGGTACCGGTCGTCGGCGACCGCAATACCATTCCGGCCGCCGTGGAGAAATACCGCGTTACCGAAATCGTGCTGGCCATCCCCACACTTTCGGCACAGGCCAAAAAAGACATCTGGGACATCTGCCGCCACACGCACTGCAAATTCAAGCAGCTTCCCGGCCTCTATCAGCTGGCCAACGGCGATGTCAGTATCCAGAAAATCCGGGAAATTCAGATTGAAGACCTGCTCCAGCGCGACGTGGTTTCCGTCGATATGAGCGGCATCAGCAGCCGCATCCGCGACAAGGTCGTGCTTGTCACCGGCGGCGGAGGTAGCATCGGCAGCGAACTTTGCCGCCAGCTGGCCGCCCACAATCCGTCCCGGCTGATTATTTTTGACATTTACGAAAACAACGCCTATGCCATCCAGCAGGAGCTGAAGTTCAAATACCCCGATCTGCCCCTGACCACGCTGATCGGCTCGGTCCGTGATTACGACCGGATCTATCACGTTATGGACACCTATCACCCCGATCTGGTGTACCATGCCGCCGCGCACAAGCATGTGCCCTTGATGGAAGATGCCCCGTTGGAGGCCATCAAAAACAATGTGTTCGGTACATACAATACCGCCCGTGCCGCCGCCGCCACCGGGGTCAAGCATTTCGTGCTGATTTCCACCGACAAGGCGGTCAACCCTACCAATGTCATGGGTGCCTCCAAGCGGATGTGCGAAATGGTCATTCAGATGATGGATGACACCACCGATACGGATTTTGCCGCCGTGCGCTTCGGCAATGTGCTGGGCAGCAACGGCAGCGTGATCCCCCTGTTCCGTGAGCAGATCCGCCGCGGCGGTCCGGTAACTGTCACCCACGCCGACATCACCCGCTTCTTTATGACCATTCCCGAAGCCGTATCGCTGGTACTGCAGGCCGGCGCTTTCGCACACGGCGGTGAAATTTTCGTGCTGGATATGGGCAAGCCGGTGAAAATTGACGATCTGGCCCGCAATATGATCCGCCTGTCCGGTTTTGAGCCGGATGTTGATATGCCCATCGTGTACACCGGTCTGCGTCCCGGTGAAAAGCTGTATGAAGAACTGCTGATGAGCGAGGAAGGACTGACCAAAACGGCCAACGACCTCATTTATGTCGGACACCGTACCGATTTTGACCGCATCCGCTTTGCGGAGGGCATTGATGCCCTGCACCGTCTGCCGGAGGACGTCGATTCCGACACCGTCCGCCGCCTGATCCACGACATCGTGCCGACATATGTGCTGCCCAAGCAGCCGGCACCTGTCTCCTGACGGATGGGAGGTATTCCGTATGTCTGTTGAAAAAATGTCCCGTTATACGCTGACCGCCGGTCAGAAAGCGTACGGCCTGCTGAAGAATCTGCTCGATTTTCTGATTGCATTTGCCGCATTTCTGATACTGCTGCTGCCGCTGCTCCTGCTGGCCGCCGTCATCAAAATGGATGATCCCGGCCCCGTTTTCTTCTGTCAGAAACGCATCGGCAAAAATCAGCGTCCCTTCATGATGCTGAAATTCCGCACCATGCGCACCGACACTCCCAAGGACACCCCCACGCATCTGCTGAAAAATCCGGAGCAATACATCACCCGCACCGGCCGGTTTCTGCGCAAAACCAGTCTGGACGAGCTGCCCCAGCTGCTGAATATTCTGGTCGGACATATGTCCATCGTCGGTCCCCGCCCCGCCCTGTGGAATCAGGACGATCTGAACGAGGCCCGCGAAGCCCTCGGCGTGCATCAGGTACGTCCCGGTCTGACGGGCTGGGCCCAGATCAATGGCCGTGATGAGCTGGAGATTCCCGTCAAAGCTGCGTTGGACGGCGAATATCTGCGGAAGTTCGGTCTGTGGATGGACATCCGCTGCTTTTTCGGTACCTTCCGCGCCGTACTGAGTGGCAAGGGTGTCGTGGAGGGCGGCACCGGCGCCATGCACGACGGCACAAACAACAAAAAATAAAAACAAAAAACAGCATGGAGAGCGAACGTTCTCCATGCTGTTTCATTTTGAATAAAATACAATCGTACAAATCAATACAGATGCATCCGTGCAGAGCGCAATACATCGCGCCACTCCAGATCGCCCCGTTCCAGACCGTGAATCAGTACCTCGGCGGTCGCAATATTGGTCGCTACGGGAATGTTGTGCGAATCGCACAGACGCAGGAGGTTCATGTCGCCGGACATGGTCTGCGTGATGGACAGCGGATCGCGGAAATACAGCAGCAGGTCGATTTCATCGCAGCCAACCAGCGAAACCAGCTGCTGATCGCCGCCCTGCGATCCCGACATCAGACTACGTACCTTCAGCCCGGTAGCCTCGGCCACCAGCTTCGCCGTCGTACCCGTTGCGGTCAACTGATGTCTGCTCAGAATGCCGCAGTATGCAATGCAAAACTGTACCATCAATTCTTTTTTGGCATCGTGGGCCATCAAGGCGATATTCATTGAAAACACCCTCCTGCAATCGTATTTTATATCATCAGATACTCTTTTCCGTTGATCCGGACGTAATTTCTGTTTTCCGGCGCATGACCGCATTCCGGAAAACTCCTATTACTATATTAGCACAATATTCTGTTGCAGTCAAAGGTTTTTTCCGTTTTTAACTGACGATTTCCGCCCGTTTTTTTTGTGAAAAATTACAAATATCCCCGGCATTCCCCGGCCTTTGTGGGCAAAAACAAGGAAAAGCAACCACAAAACTTACGGAAATTGGCAAGACTGAGCATTGTTTCTCATTGCCCGCTGTGCATCTTCTCCGAGGAGAATCCGGCCGCCTTCAGTGCCTTCTGCAGCGCATAAGTCAGCGGTACCGCCACCGTTACCGCCACCAGCGCATTGAACAGCGATACCGGCGCTTTTGCCGTCACATCCACCAGCACCGCCTGCAGCTCCATGCCCTGGAAAAAGCGGTACTCGATGAAATTCTTGCCCAGGTACAGCACCACATACGTCAGTGCACCAGCCGCACCGGCCGCAATGTTCTGCCACACCCGCTTGGCATGGCCATTGAAGCAATGTGCCAGCACTGCACAAACATAAGCCATCGCAAACTTGAACGCGAAGGTGAACGGTGCCGAAGCGATGAACCGCGGGTCCGTCAGATCGTACAGGAAATTACCCAGACCCGCCGCCAGGCCGCCGCCGACACCGCCCAGCAGATAACCGGACAGCAGACAGAACACGTTGCCGAAGTGTACTCTGGTATTGCCCATGGGCGTGGGGATGGGGATCTGGATGTAGTTGCTGACAAAGCACAGCGCCGCCATCAGACCGATCAGGCAAATGTACGCCACAGACCATTTCTTCTTTTCTTTCATAGTAAACCGACCTTTCTGTGCAATGCGTTTGTTCTTGCATTGCCTATCAATTTGTGCTATAATGGTACCACAAAACTGACATGATGAAAATGGACAGTTTTCCTTTTTTTGAGCAGTACAGTTTCTTTCCGCGAAAGGAGCGTGATACACCGTGCTGCTGGAATTTCTGCATCTGGACCGCAACGGCCGGGATGCACTCTATTTACAGCTTTATCGCGGCATCCGGGATGCCGTTACCGGCGGTCAGCTGACGGCCGGTGAAAAAATGCCGTCCATCCGGCGCTTGTCCGAGGATCTGAAACTCAGCAAAACCACCGTCGAAGCTGCTTACAGCCAGCTGGTGATGGAGGGCTATCTGGTGTCTGTCCCCCAGAAAGGGTGCTATGTCGCCCATCTGTCCCCTTTTTCACATCAAAATCCCAACGAAAACATCGGGACAGTTCCGCAATCTGCCCCCGCCGCCCTGCGCTATCGCTTTTCCACGGATGCCGTAGACCCGAATGCCGTCCCGGTAGCACTGTGGCAGAAGCATCTGCGGACGGCGCTGGCCCGCACCGATGTGGTCACTTCCTACGGCAACGGACCCGGCGAGGATGAACTGCGGTCCGCATTGGCGGAATACGCTTACCGGGTGCGCGGGGTGCGCGCACATCCCAGCCGCATCGTGGTAGGAGCCGGTCTGCAATCCCTGCTGTATCTCCTCAGTGGGATACTCCGGGAGCGCAGCCGCCTCATCGGGCTGGAGACACCCGGTTTTGCACAGGCCGAGCGTGTGTTCGCCGATTGCGGTCTGGCTGTCTGCCAGCTGACCTGCGATGAAAGCGGGCTGTGCCCCGATGCACCGGTCGATGCCGGCATCCGCACCGTATATCTCATGCCTTCCGGCCGCCCCGGAAGCGGCGCCCCCATGCCCATGCCCCGCCGGACCGCCCTGCTGGAATGGGCCAAACACACCGGCGGCCTGATCATCGAAGACGACCACAACGGCGAACTGCGCTACCACGGGCGCCCGGTGCCGGCGCTGCAGGGCTTCGACGACGGCAACCATGTCATCTATATCGGCACGTTTTCCAAAGTGCTGCTCCCCTCGGTGCGGCTGGCCTATATGGTGCTGCCGCCGGCATTGGCGCAACAATATTATGCGCGGGCGCAATGGTATCACCCCACCGCCTCACGCATCGAACAGCTGGCATTGGCGGAATACATCCGGCGCGGCGACATGGATCGCCAGCTGCGCCGTCTGCGAAAGATTTATGCCGCCAAGGGCGACCTGCTGTTGCAGCTGCTCCGGGAGACTTTCGGCGACCATGTTGCGCTGGTTCTGCAGGAAACTGCATTGCGGGTGCTGCTGACCTTGCCCGGCCCGATGACTGCCCAGCAGCGCGCCGACGCCGCCGCACTGCGCGGAGTAGAGGTGCGCCCGGCCCCCGCTTATCCCGGCGACCGCCGCATCCTGCTAGGATTCTCCGGCATTGTTTACGACGATATTGCCCCCGCCGTACACCGGCTGGCGCTGGCATGGCCCGATGTGGTCGTGCATACTCAGACAAACTGACACAAAGGAGTTTTTGTATTATGCCTCGTTTTTTTCTGCCGGAAATCCCGTCCGGGGATTCCGTTCTGCTGACCGGTGACGATGCCAATCACATTTCCCGTTCGCTCCGTATGACCGTCGGCGATGCGCTGACGCTGTGCGACGGTCACGGCACCGATTACCAAGGCGAAATTACCGAAATCACCGCACGGGACGTCCGGGTGCAGCTGCGTTCCTCCGCGCCCAGCACCGGCGAACCGGATGTACGGGTCGTGCTGTTTCAGGGTCTGCCCAAGGGCGACAAAATGGAGCTGATCGTCCAGAAGTCCGTTGAACTGGGTGTGTCGGAAATCGTGCCCTTCCATGCTGCCCGCAGCGTCTCCCGCCCGGACGGTGCCTCCGCCGCAAAAAAGGCCGTCCGCTGGCAAAAGGTCGCAGACGAAGCCGCCGGACAATCCCAGCGTGGTGCATTGCCCGTCGTCCGCACCCCCGTTTCCTTCAAGGAAGCCTTGCAGTGCGCCGCCGGATGCGATTGTGTATTTCTGTGCTACGAGGGCGGCGGCACCGCGCTGCGCGGTCTGCTGGACCGCAAGCCTGCTTCCGTGGCCGTATTCATTGGTCCGGAAGGTGGCTTTGCACCGGAGGAAGTGGCCGCTGCCGAAGCCGCCGGTGCCGTCCGCATCACACTGGGGCCGCGGATCCTGCGTACGGAAACTGCCCCGTTGGCGGCACTGAGCGTCATCATGTTTGCAACGGGGAATATGTGATGCGCATACTGGAATTCACTGTCCCACCCGCTTATCACGGTGCCAAGGCCAAAGTCTTTCTCCGGAGTTACTGCAAGCTCAGTGCGCGCACCATGATCCGGCTGAAGCAGATCCCCGGCGGTATTACCGTGGACGGCCGTCTGCTGCGCACCATTGATCCCGTACAAGCCGGTCAGGTCGTGCTTTTGCGTCTGCCGGAGGAAGCACACCCTATGCAGCAGCCGGTCACGCTCCCCGTGTCCGTCGTATATGAGGACGAGGACGTCACCGTATACAACAAACCGCCGTATATGCCCATTCACCCCTCCGCCGGCCATGCGTGTGATACGCTGGCCAATGCCGCCGCCGCACGTTCTGCTGCGCGTGGCGAAGTAGCGTTGTTCCGCCCCATCAACCGGCTGGACCGTAACACCTCCGGATTGGCCGTCACCGCCCGCCACGCTCATGCCGCTGCGCGTCTCAGCGGCCGGGTCGAGAAGGTGTATCTGGCCGTCACGGAGGGAATCCCACCCACGTCGGGCACCATTGATGCCCCCTTGCGTCCGATGGAGGGCCACGGCATCCGCCGGGAAATCGGCGCAGGCGGCGAGGAGGCCATCACCCATTGGCGCACCCTTGCTACCTGCAGCGGGCATGCACTGCTTGCCGTCGTCATCGACACCGGCCGCACGCATCAGATCCGTGCCCATTTCGCCTGCACCGGCTATCCGCTGGCAGGCGACGATATGTACGGCGGGCATCCCGGCCACATTGACCGCCATGCACTGCACTGCGCGGCCGTGCGATTTATTCAGCCAGTTACCGGCGAAACCATCGTGTTGACCGCACCGCCACCGCCGGACTTCTGCCGTCTGCTGGAAGTATTGTCCATTCCCGTACCGGATTTTTCGGCAATATTGACGTATTTTTCCTGATATTTCGGTTTTTTTCTTCCGTTTTCCCATATATTCAGACCGAAGCCTTGAAATGAAGGGCTTTTTCCGCTATAATAGGAGTATCCTTCGGGAAAGGAGCGATCCGATTATGCTTACCAACAAACAACGATTCCGGGAGCGGCTCCGCAAGGGTGCCCGACAGACGCATCGTCTGCTGTATATCATGGGGATCCAGACCGTCCGCATCTGCAAGCGCACGCTGCGCCGCACACGGCATTTTTTCCGTCCGGTCGTCGGTGTCCTGAGCCATTTCTTCAAGCGCGTCATCCTCCGGCCCATTCTTCAGATGCTGGCCGAACTGCTCGTTCTCTTTACGGCCGCATACAACTCCGTCCGACAGCTGCGGACACTGCAATCCGGTCTGAAGCCCCCTTCTGCCGAAGCCATCCGGCAATCCCGCCGCCTGATGTGGCATCACATCCGTACCTTTACCGGCACGCTGATCAACATCGTAGCGCCGGTGCTGTCCCTGATCCTCTTATTCAACACCATCCATCATTGGAGCAATCAATCCTACGGGCTCGCGCTGCAATACAACGGCAAAAACATCGGACTGGTGGAAAATGAAGCCGCTGTCGAGGATCTGATTGCATTGGTGGCCAACCGTCTGCAGGCTGGCAATGCTGCCAATGCCAAAGATGTCACCCCCACGTATGTGCTGACCACCATGTCTGACCAGGATCGGTTCACACCGGGCAATGCGCTGTGCGATGCCATTGTATCGGAGACGACAGGCCTCAATCTGGAGGAGGCTACCGGGCTGTATGTGGACGGACAATTCATTGCCGCCGTTCACAGCGAAGTCGATATGCGGTTCATCCTGCAAACCATTCTGAAATCGAACGAGAGCAATATTGCCGGTGCCACCGCCGCTTTCATCGAAGATGTGGAGCTGGTCAACGGCATCTATATCTCGTACAGCATTCTGACCTCAGACGAAATGCGGCGCCTGCTGAATACCACGCGTCAGACCGAGCAGACCTACACCGTCAAGGAGGGCGACACGCCCGCCAGCATTGCCTCCACACTGGGTATGACGCTGTCGCAGCTGCAGGGTCTGAACCCGAACATTGATTTGTCCAATACGGCACTGCAGGCCGGTGATTCCCTGATCGTAACGGCCGAGCAGCAATTTCTGTCCGTCAAGATGCAGAAAAAAATCACTTACAATAAATCCGTTCCCTATACGACGGTCACGGAAAAAAATCCGAATCTGTATGTGGGCACCTCCAAGGTCGTCAGCGCCGGTGTCAACGGCGTGGCGCAGGTGGTGGATATGATTACTTATATCGAAGGTGTGGAGGTTTCCCGCGAAACCATCAGCACCACCGTCATCAAACAGCCGGTCAATCGCGTGGTACAGGTTGGTACCAAGAAAAAGCCGACCATTTCCTCCGTATCCACCGGCAAGCTGTCATGGCCCGTTCCCTCCTCCAAGCGCATTTCCGACGGCTTCGGCTATGTCAGCGGCCGCTATCACGGCGCAATTGACATCGTATGCAGTTATGCCAAGGTCGTTGCGGCCGACGGCGGTCAGGTTGTTTCCGCCGGATGGCACTACGGCTACGGTTGGAACGTACTGGTACAGCACAGCAACGGTCTGCAGACATTTTATGCCCATCTGTCGCGCATGAGCGTATCCAAGGGGCAGATCATCACCAAGGGCAGCACCATCGGTTATTCCGGCAGCAGCGGCAGCTGGTCCACCGGTCCGCATCTGCACTTTGAAGTGCGGCTCAACGGCAACAAGGTCAACCCCCTGCGCTACGTTTCCCGCTGATTTTATGCAAGAGAAAAACACCTGTGTACCTGCGGCTTCTGCCGCGGTCACAGGTGTTTTTTCTGTTAATCGATAATGTCATACGCCCGGAACAGTTCCAGCCGACGGCTGCCGATCCGGATGGCCTCCATTGCGTCACTGCCCTCGGTTTCTTTGGTTTCCTTGCGGTATTTGAGCAAACGATCGGCCCACGCAAACGGCACCAGATACGGATGCTTCTTCAGATAGGCATAGCGGTGCGTCAGTTTCTGCACCGGCGGGAACAGCGATTTCAGCACAGATGCACCGGGCGCTTTCCCCTTGTTCCCGGCCGCAACGGCATCCAGCGTGATGTTGCTGCTGTGTTTGCGGCTCAGGGTCGCATCGCCGTACAGACCGCCTGCCAGCAGATCCTCCAGCAGCAGATTTTCATCGGTCTGCAGATGCGTCCGGTAATCGCCACACCCGGCCTGAACCGGATCCAGTCCCAGATACTTCTCCCCGATTGCCAGCAATGCTGCGGCGAATTGTTCCCCCCGGATTTTCCGGCAATGCTGCCAGAACTGCGGCCAGCGGACCGCTGTGCCATATTTCTGCACATACAGCACAATGTCGCACACCTGGCGGATGCCAAATCCGCTGTGCATGAAATGCTTGAATGCGTGGCAGATCAGATAAAACAGATTATCTGTCGGGGCCATCGTGCGGATTTCCACACCCTGCACCTCCATCACCACCGCCCGGTCAAATACCTGCCGGAAAAAGCGGTTCCAGTCGCCGTAGGCTTCCGATGCGGGCGGAAAAAGATGCTTGTGCAGTTCGATGTACAGCGCACCGCCGTCTTTGCGGTACGGAATTTCATATACATCTGCACGTTCCTCCGCATTCAGTTCCGACACCATCCCGAATGCCTCCAGTTCTGCACAGCACCGGGCTACCTCGTCCGGATGTACCAGAATGTCTTCATCGCCGGAAGGACGCTGGTCCGGCTTTGGATACAGGCTGCGGCAGGTCAGCCCCTTGAGCACCAACGGGCGAATGCCCGCTGCCGCAAGGCGTTTGTACAGCGTCAGAAACTCCGCCGTGCGGAATGTCTGCATGAGTACCTGCCGACGCACCTGTCCGCGTACCAACCTCATATCCGGAACCGATTCGATTGCCCCCGCTGCCGAGCGGTAAGCTGCTTCGTAAATCAGCGGCAGAACCGTGTGCAGCTGTGCCAGCTGAAAAATCTGCCGCCATTCCTCCGGCGAGTGTGCCGGCCGTTCGTATATTTCCCCCTGCAGAGCGGTCCTCAGAATATTCAAAAAGGCTTGCTCCGTCTTGTTCATGCCGTCATCCCCTCTTTCGCCATTGTCTTGTGAACTGTTGTATGCGCATGATCCCGCACATCGCTCATCATGTACACCTATTCTACCACAAAAACACCGCAATGCCAACACAAAAAAGAAAAAGAGGCTGGAATTTCTTCCAGCCTCTTTTGTAAAGCCAAATCAGAGATTAGCCGTTGATAGCGGTAACAACGCCGGAGCCAACGGTACGGCCGCCTTCACGGATAGCGAAGCGCAGACCCTCTTCGATAGCGATGGGGGTGATCAGTTCAACGTCCATTTCGACGTTATCACCGGGCATGCACATCTCGGTGCCTTCGGGCAGCTTGATGATACCGGTAACGTCGGTGGTGCGGAAGTAGAACTGGGGACGATAGTTGTTGAAGAACGGGGTGTGACGGCCGCCTTCTTCCTTGGTCAGAACGTACACCTGGCCGTGGAAGTTGGTGTGGGGGTTGATGGAGTTGGGCTTGCACAGAACCTGACCGCGCTCGAT